>JAUYEP010000168.1 GCA_030689765.1 Methylovulum sp. | reverse complement strand
TTGATACATCACAGAATTGATGTTAATACCTTGGAACATCATGATGCCAACGAGCTAAAACTGAATGAAATTGGCTGCTGTACGGTTTCGGTTAATGCGCCCGTGGTGTTCGATCCTTATAAATCCAGCCGAGGCACGGGGTCGTTTATCATTATCGATCGCCTGACTAACGGTACAGTAGGTGCGGGTATGATTACCGGTAGTACCGATGATAAACTTCAACGGTCTGTAAGCGCTGATGAACGTGCCGCGAGATTTAGTCAAGCAGCTACCGCTGTTTTATTAACCGGCACAAGCAGTCAAGTTATTGCTTATCAACTGGAAAGAAAATTATTTGATAACGGGCATGCGACCACGGTTCTGGAGGCTGAGGGTACTGCCCAATTTATTCAAACCATCAAAAATGCAGGATTGATCTGTTTATGTCTGAACAGCAATATTGAATTGGCGGATATAAGTTTTGATACCGACAAGTCCTCAATTGAGGACATCTATAACGTGTTAAAAGATCGAAAGATTATTTATTAATTCGCGAAACGCTAGACCAGATTGCTTAATACCGGCTTAGGCCAAGAACTCAATTTCATAACCGGTATATTTTCTGATATTAAGGACGCCGGTATCAAGCAGCATATATTGACCCTTGATGCCTTGCAGGACACCTGATATTTCTGGTGTTTTTATTAAGCACAATGATTTAATTTTTGTGGGGTAATGTGATACGGGAAAATGTATATCCACCACCTGCCCGTCCGCTAAAAATTCAACAGCTTGCTGTTCAAAATGTTGGGTAATTTCTTGTATATCCGCGTTGCACAGGGATAGTAATTCATCGCGTTTTGTTATCAAGTCTATAGGTAAAGAAGGGCTTTTAAGCATTTTCTGCCAGTTGGTCTTATCGCTGATATGTTTGCTAATTGCAACTTCAATTAAACCTGAAAGGAAGCGTGATTGTGTCCTAAAAATCGGTAATGCTTGTGTGGCGCCCTGATCTATCCAGCGGGTTGGCGTTTGTGTGTGACGGGTAATGCCAACTTTAATATCGCTGGAATTCGCCAGATAAACAAAATGTGGCTGAAAACAAAATTCATCACCCCACAAAGGCTCTCTACAGGTGCCTGCTGCATAGTGACAGGTGTGCGGCTTCATAATGCACATATCACATTGGGCCAATTTAATGAAGCAGGGGTAGCAATAACCTTGGTTGTAGCTTTTTTTTATCAGTTTATTACAGTACACACAAAATATCTGGCCTGTGTGTACCAATTTTATCAATTTCCCTATTAGTGGGTTGAGTGCAATTTTCTGGTCATTTAACGGTAATTCGTATTGGACGGGCTTGTCCAGATGAGCGTGCATTTTTTTTAATTGTCCCTGCATTGTCCTATTCCTCTATGTATGCTGATAACGCCAGATATGATGTCACAGTTTCGTGGCTTGCTGAAGAGGCAATGATTTTCCAAGTTGTTGCCAATAAGTTGCGCTGTCAGATATAAAATCTGTCCGATGAAGAATCAGATTGCTTGTAATCAGTATTGATTTAATGGATGTCGGTGGCTATAATCCAGCAGCTTTTATGTTTGGAGTTGAGAGTGACAGGGTGGGAGTCGTCTGCTGTCGTTAAAATATTGGGTTATCAAGTATTGATAATAGTGCTGGTGGCTGTTGGTTTTGCCCTTGCAAGAGATGGGAGATGGGTTCTGTCATCGGTTCTAGGGGGGGTGGCTGCATTTATTCCTAATCTGTATTTTGCGTTGCGGATACATAAATCCTCTGGGCAAGGCGCAAGACAGGTTTTAAATGCTTTCTACCTAGGTGAGTCTGGTAAATTATTATTGACAGCGGTGTCATTTATAATAATTTTCCAAATTCCAAATTTAGAAATTTTTCCGCTGTTAGCCGGGTACGTAGCAGCTTTATCCGTTTTCTGGTTTGCGCTGCTCATGCGCTGACCTTATTTACTTTACGAGAGAGAAACAATGGCTACCGAAGCTCATGCTGCCGAAGGTGCAACCGGATATATTATTCATCACTTGACTACGTTTAGCGTTGGTGAAGGCTTTTGGACATTGCATATCGATACGTTATTTTTCTCGGTCGTTTTAGGTGGCTTGTTTATTTGGTTTTTCAAAACGGCAGCCGAGAAAGCAACTGCCGGTGTTCCCGGTTTGGTGCAAAGTTTTGCTGAAATGCTGATCGAATTTGTTGATACTCAGGTCAAGGATACGTTTCATGGGCATAGCAAGCTGATCGCACCGCTCGCGCTGACTATCTTTTGCTGGATATTTTTATGGAACTTCATGGATTTGTTCCCCGTTGACATATTGCCGCTAATTGGCTCGTTAATGGGTATTGAGTATCTGCGTGTAGTGCCTAGCACCGATTTGAATGCGACATTCGCCATGTCTATTTCCGTATTTTGCCTGATCATTTTTTACAGTATAAAAATCAAAGGCGCATGGGGTTTTACCAAGGAATTGACATTACAGCCTTTTGGCGTTTGGTTATTGCCATTCAATCTGCTGTTGAAGTTAGTTGAAGAATTTGCAAAACCTATTTCCCTCGCCCTTCGTTTGTTTGGGAACCTGTATGCAGGCGAGTTGATCTTTATCCTTATCGCCTTGTTGCCTTGGTATATCCAGCCTTTCCTTAGTTTTCCTTGGGCAATATTTCATATTTTAATCATCACATTACAAGCGTTTATCTTTATGGTGCTTACAATTGTATACCTAAGCATGGCGCACGAAGACCACTAATTTTCTATCTTTTTTATAACTTAACTATATACGTTTGGAGGTAACATGGAAATTGCAAGATTAATTGCAGATGTGCAAGGTATGACTGCTATTGCGGTAGGTCTGGTTTTAGGTATGGGCGCGCTAGGAACGGCTATAGGCTTCGGTCTGTTGGGCGGAAAGTTCTTGGAAGGTGCGGCCCGCCAACCGGAAATGGTACCCATGCTGCAAGTGAAAATGTTCGTTGTTGCGGGTCTTTTGGATGCGGTAACCATGATTGGTGTTGGTTTGGCATTGTTCTTTACTTTCGCAAACCCTTTCCTTTCAGCGGTACATGCTGCGGCAGGCGGCTAGTCCGCTGTATAACTTTAATAGCAACAAGAGGGACGCATCGTGAGTATCAATGCTACTCTGATTGGGCAAATGATTACCTTTGCACTTCTGGTTTGGTTTACCATGAAGTACATTTGGCCGCCTTTATTTGACTCTTTAGAAGAACGTAGAAAGAAGATTGCCGAAGGCTTGGCTGCTGCCGAAAAAGGTCAGCAAGAAATGCAGTTGGCTGAGAAAAAAGCTAAAAGTGTCTTGAAAGAGGCCAAAGAGCAATCTTCAGAAATTGTAAATATGGCACAGAAACGTGCCAATGAAATTGTTGAAGAATCTAAAGAAAACGCAAAGAAAGAAAGTGATCGATTGATTCTTGCCGCCCAGTCACAAATTCAGCAACAAATTCAGCAGGCAAAAGAAAATTTGCGCCAAGAAGTCGCCGCTTTAGCATTAAAGGCAGCGGAACAGATTTTGGGTGCAGAAATTGATTATGCCAAGCATCAAGACATAATCAGCAAAGTCTCTAATCAATTGGGTTAAGCATAATGAGTGAATTGGCGACATTAGCAAGACCTTATGCAGCGGCAGTCTTTAAAAGGGCAAAAGAAACCGGAGCTACAGAAAAGTGGTCGGAAAGTTTGGCGTTTATGTCGGCTGTTTTGAGTGATAGCGAGATTTCCGCTTTATTTGATAATCCTAAAGTGAGTAAACAGGATATCTCGGACTTTATGCTGGATATTTGCCAAGGACATGTTGACGAAGAAAGTTCGAATTTTCTGAAACTGCTTGTCCACAACAACAGATTGGTTTTAATTTCGACAATTTTTAATCTTTTTGAGGCTTACAAGGCTGATCATGAAGGTTATGTTGAAGTTGAAGTAACTACAGCTTATGAATTTTCCGAAGAAACGAGGCTTAACTTTGCAGCAACTTTAGAAAAAACATTGGGCAAAAAAATCCACATGAATGTAATCCTGGATAAGTCATTAATTGGTGGCGTTCTAGTACGAGCAGGCGACAAAGTGATTGACGGTTCTATTAGAGGTCAGCTTCAACACATGCAAAAGACTCTTCAGTGAGAGTGAGAAAAAAACATGCAATTAAACCCATCTGAAATAAGTGATTTGATTAAAAAGAAGATCGAAAACTTCGACCTGAGTTCTGAAGCTCATACAGAAGGTACTGTAGTCACTGTGTCTGACGGTATAGTAAGAGTCCATGGCCTCTCGGATGCAATGCAGGGTGAGATGCTGGAATTTCCTGGGAATACCTTTGGGATGGCGCTTAACCTTGAACGGGATTCTGTCGGTGTAGTGATCTTGGGTTCTTACCAGCATATCTCTGAAGGTGATACTGTAAAGTGTACAGGAAGAATCTTGGAAGTACCTGTTGGTGAAGCATTACTTGGGCGTGTCGTTGATGCGTTGGGTAATCCCATCGATGGTAAAGGCGCCATTGAAACCTCTGAAACAGCCCCGATTGAGAAAATCGCGCCGGGCGTAATTGCCCGCCAATCCGTTGACCAGCCCGTGCAAATCGGTTTGAAATCAATCGATGCGATGATACCCATTGGTCGAGGCCAACGGGAACTGATCATTGGTGACAGGCAAACAGGTAAAACAGCAATTGCCGTTGATGCCATCATCAATCAAAAAGGTACAGGCATCAAATGTATCTATGTTGCTATTGGCCAAAAACGTTCCTCGATTGCCAATGTGGTTCGTAAGCTCGAAGAGCATGGGGCAATGGAGCACACGATTGTTGTCGCCGCATCCGCTTCTGAATCGGCTGCAATGCAATTCATCGCGCCTTATACAGGTTGTTCGATGGGAGAGTTTTTCAGGGACCGTGGTGAAGATGCGTTAATTATTTACGATGATTTGACTAAACAAGCTTGGGCTTATCGCCAAGTTTCCTTGTTATTACGTCGCCCACCAGGTCGTGAAGCCTATCCTGGAGACGTGTTTTATTTACATTCACGTTTGCTGGAAAGGGCGTCGCGTATCAATGCTGCTGAAGTTGAAAAACTGACCGGCGGTAGAGTGAAAGGTAAAACAGGTTCGCTAACTGCGCTACCAATTATTGAAACACAGGGTGGAGACGTATCGGCATTCGTACCGACTAACGTAATTTCTATCACTGATGGTCAAATTTTCCTTGAAAGTAGTTTGTTCAATGCAGGTATTCGTCCGGCAGTAAATGCGGGCCTTTCTGTATCTCGTGTGGGCGGTGCGGCACAGACCAAGATTATTAAGAAACTTGGTGGCGGTACTCGTCTTGATTTGGCCCAATATCGTGAGTTGGCCGCTTTTGCACAGTTTGCTTCTGACTTAGATGAAAGTACCCGCAAGCAGATTGAGCGTGGTCAGCGCGTTACAGAGTTGATGAAGCAAAATCAGTATTCCCCAATGTCAGTTGCACAAATGTCTGTTTCATTATATGCAGCCAATGAAGGCTTTCTGGATGGCATAGAAGTAAACAAGGTGCTTGATTTTGAAGCGGCACTACACTTGTACATGAAGTCTGAACATTCTGAATTAATGGAACGTATTAATGCCACAGGTGATTTTAGTAATGAAATCAAGCAGGATATGCAAACTGCCATTGAGAATTTCATGAAATCTCATAGTTGGTGAGGGGCTACAAATGGCTGTTGGCAAAGAAATACGCACAAAGATCAGTAGTATAAAAAATACCCAGAAGATCACTCGGGCAATGGAGATGGTTGCCGCAAGTAAAATGCGTAAAACAAAAGACAGAATGCAGGCAACGCGCCCATACGCTAAAAAAATTGGTCAGATTATTAAGCATCTGGCCCATGCAAATCCTGAATATAAACACCCGTTTCTCGTTCAGCGTGATGTTAAGCGGGTAGGGCTTATCGTGATAAGCTCCGACCGGGGCTTGTGTGGCGGATTGAATTCAAATCTGTTTAGGAAAACATTGCTGCAATTAATGCATTGGAATAAAGAAAATATTGATGTCGATGTTTGCACTATGGGTACAAAAGCAGCTGGTTTTTTTAGCAGTCTGAAAAAGATCAATTTAACAGGTCAGGTTTGTAAATTAGGCGATGCCCCACACTTGAGTGACATAGTCGGCCTTATTAAAATCATGCTAGATGCTTATCAGGAAAACAAGATTGATGAGCTGTATGTCGTCAGCAATGAATTTGTAAATACGATGACTCAAAAACCTACTGTGGAGAAATTGCTTCCTATAGTGGCGGGTGAAATTGAAAATGGTTTAAGTCCTGGGCATTGGGATTATATTTATGAGCCTGATGCTAAAGAAATGCTGGATCATCTTTTAATGCGTTATATTGAATCTATCGTCTACCAAGGTTTAGTTGAGAATAATGCTTGCGAACAGGCGGCAAGAATGGTGGCGATGAAGAGTGCTTCGGATAATGCCGGTAGTCTTATCAAGGAGTTGCAGTTAATTTATAACAAAGCCAGACAAGCCGCTATAACACAGGAAATTTCAGAAATTGTTGCCGGCGCCGCAGCTGTTTAGACCTTGCGCAAAATGACAACCCAAAATGACAACCCAAAATGACAAGATACTAAGAGGACACAAAATGAGTTCGGGTAAAATCGTTCAGATTATTGGCGCGGTTGTTGACGTGGAGTTTTCACGCGAAGGGCTGCCCAAAGTATATGACGCATTAAATGTAGAGTGCAATGATCTGGTGCTGGAAGTTCAGCAACAAATAGGTGATGGTGTCGTTAGAAGTATTGCCATGGGCAGCACTGATGGCTTAAGTCGGGGTTTGACAGTAATCAATACTAATGCACCGATTTCAGTGCCTGTAGGTCAAGAAACCTTAGGCCGTATCATGAATGTCTTAGGTCAACCTATCGATGAAAAAGGGCCGATAGGCGAAAAAGTCAGATGGGGCATACACAGGCAAGCGCCTAGTTATGCTGAACAAGCGGCAGCCAATGAATTATTGGAAACCGGCATCAAGGTTATTGACTTGGTTTGTCCGTTTACAAAGGGTGGTAAAGTTGGTTTGTTCGGCGGTGCCGGTGTAGGTAAAACTGTCAACATGATGGAGCTGATCCGTAATATTGCGATTGAGCACAGCGGCTACTCAGTTTTTGCGGGTGTAGGCGAACGTACCCGTGAAGGTAACGATTTCTATCATGAAATGACGGATTCGAATGTAATCGACAAGGTATCGCTGGTGTACGGACAAATGAACGAGCCACCAGGAAACCGGTTGCGCGTTGCCTTGACGGGTCTAACTATGGCGGAATATTTCCGTGATGAAGGTCGCGATGTATTATTTTTTGTTGATAATATTTACCGTTATACCCTCGCCGGAACTGAAGTATCGGCATTATTAGGGCGTATGCCGTCAGCGGTGGGCTATCAGCCGACATTAGCAGAAGAAATGGGTGTGTTGCAGGAGCGGATCACTTCGACTAAAACGGGTTCCATCACTTCTATTCAAGCGGTTTATGTGCCCGCTGATGACTTGACCGACCCTTCGCCTGCAACAACCTTTGCGCACTTGGATGCCACTGTCGTGCTTTCACGTCAAATTGCTGAATTAGGTATTTATCCCGCTATTGATCCGCTTGATTCAACCAGCCGACAACTCGATCCGCTTGTTATTGGTCAAGAGCATTATGATGTCGCACGTAAAGTCCAAGGCATTTTGCAACGCTACAAGGAACTGCGTGACATTATCGCTATTTTGGGCATGGATGAGCTATCTGAAGCAGATAAATTGACCGTCGCCAGGGCACGTAAAGTGCAACGTTTCTTATCCCAACCGTTCTTTGTTGCTGAAGTCTTTACGGGTTCTCCAGGCAAATATGTGTCATTGAAAGATACCATTGCTGGATTTAAAGGTATTATTTCAGGTGAATACGATGCTATTCCAGAACAAGCTTTTTATATGGTAGGCACCATTGATGAAGTGCTGGAAAAAGCAAAAGCAATGAATGCCGCATAACTGATTGTTTAGGTAAAACAATGACCATGACCGTACATGTAGACATCGTAAGTGCAGAAAGGGAAATATTTTCCGGATTGGCGGAGATGGTATTTGCACCTGCTGAACTTGGCGAAGTAGGTATTTCTCCCCGTCATGCGCCCTTCATATCAAGGCTCAATGCGGGTGAAGTCCGCGTGAAAGTGACCGATAAAGAAAGTTACCCGTTCTTCATATCTGGCGGCATTCTTGAAGTACAGCCCCATTTAGTTACTATCTTGGCTGATACGGCAATTAGGGCTAAAGATATTGATGAAGCCGCCGCGCTGGAAGCTAAAGCTAAAGCTGAAGAAGCTTTATTGGATAAATCAGGAAAAATTGACTATGAATCGGCTCACGCCCAATTGGTTCAAGCGATTATGCAGTTGAGGACACTGGATAGGCTTAGAAAGCGCGGCGAATAATCTAAATGATTTACCGATTGATTTTGAATGGGGTCAACTATATTTGCACATTAAAAAAGCCCGATAGCGCATAACGTTATCGGGCTTTTTTGCTTAACGGGACCTGAGATGAAAATTACCACAATTATCCTTGCCGCTGGCAAGGGAACACGCATGTGTTCTGCTGTGCCCAAGATTCTACACAATATTGCAAATAAGCCGCTGTTGCGGCATGTTTATGATATGGGCAATCAATTAGAAAACAATAATATCAAGATTGTTTATGGTCATGGGGCTGAGGTGGTAAGGGAAACGTTGGCAGACTTACGTACTGCCTGGATTGAGCAAAAGCAACAATTGGGCACGGGCCATGCTGTACAACAAGTGAGTGACCAGATTGCTGATGATGAAGTCGTTTTAATTTTATATGGCGATGTCCCGCTATTAAAATTATCGACTGCCAAATCATTGTTGGCAAATGTAAGCGTCCAATCAATGGGGTTGCTTACCGTTGATCTTAAGAACCCAGCAGGTTACGGTAGGATAGTCAGAAACGATGGGGGTCAAGTGGCAAAAATTGTCGAAGAGAAAGATGCCTCAGAGATTGAAAAGCAAATACATGAAGTCAATACCGGCATTATGGCTGTATACGGTAGTAAATTAAAGAAATGGCTGGGCCAGTTGACCAATAATAATGCGCAGAATGAATATTATTTAACTGATGTGATTGAAATGGCGGTTGCAGAAGGTGTTGATGTTGTGACGAGTCAGCCGGATACTGTGGAGGAAGTGCTGGGGGTTAATAACCGCATACAACTTGCCCAACTGGAACGTTTTTATCAACTCGAGCAAGCTAATTATTTGATGACACAAGGCGTTACATTAAAAGATCCATTGCGTTTTGATCTCAGGGGATCAATTGATAGACTCGGTCAAGATATTGAAATTGATATTAATGTAATCCTTGAAGGCAACATCAGTATTGGAAATAACGTGCACATTGGCTCAAACACCGTTATAAAAAATTCTATTATTGGTGACCATGTAGAAATTTTGGCGAACTGTGTGATAGAAGATGCGAAGGTAGGGCAGGGCAGCCGGATTGGCCCCTACGCAAGATTACGTCCGGAAACCATCTTGGCTGAAGAGGTGCATATCGGTAATTTTGTTGAAATCAAAAAATCATCAGTAGCTTTTGGCAGTAAAATTAACCACTTAAGTTACATTGGTGATGCTACTGTCGGAAGTCAAGTTAATATTGGTGCAGGAACTATCACTTGTAATTACGATGGCGCTAATAAATTTAGAACGGTCATTGAAGATGGCGCATTTATAGGTTCTGATACCCAGTTGGTCGCTCCTGTAGTGGTTGGTAAAAATGCCACAATAGGCGCAGGATCGACTATAACCAAAGATGCCCCTGAAAATCAGTTGACACTAAGCAGGGTTCAGCAGGTATCTCTTGCAGGATGGCAACGGCCATCAAAAAAACAGGAGGATTAATATGTGTGGAATTGTCGGCGGTATCGCCCAACGCAATGTCGTCCCTATTTTATTGGAAGGTTTAAAAAGACTGGAATATCGCGGTTATGATTCAGCCGGATTAGCAGTAATAAACAATTGCGAGATATACCGAAAACGTGAAGTAGGCAAAGTAATAGGTTTGGAAGCATTGCTCGAGGCCGAGCCAATTTCTGGCAATATCGGCATCGCCCACACGCGATGGGCTACCCATGGAAAACCCAGTACAGCAAATGCACATCCGCATATTTGCCGTAATAAAGTTGCAGTAGTACACAATGGCATTATTGAAAACCATGAGCTATTAAAAGCGTTGCAGTTAAAAGATGGGCATCAGTTCACTTCACAGACAGACACTGAAGTCATTGTGCATGAAATTTTTAATGCAATGAAAACCGTTGATGATTTAGTTGCCGCAGTTAAACTGGCTGTAAAAAAACTTGAAGGCGCCTATGCGTTAGGCATCATGAGTGTTGACGACCCTAATGTCTTGGTTGCTTGCAGAAAAGGGAGCCCGTTAGTAATCGGCGTGGGAATCGGCGAGTATTTTATTGCTTCTGATGTGGCGGCAATGTTGCCTGTCACACAGCGATTTATTTTTATGGAGGACGGTGATATTGCCGCAATCAGTCTTAATAAGTTAATTATTTATGATGCTGATGACCAAGTTGTCAATCGTCCAATAAAAGAGAGCAAGCTAACTGCGGATGCCGTTGACAAAGGCGATTATCGCCATTACATGCTAAAAGAGATTTATGAACAACCTTTTGCCATTTCAGAAACGCTAGAGGGCAGGTTCATTAACAATCGACTGCAAGAAAATTCATTTGGGCACAATGCCGCCGAAGTTTTCGATAATATAAAGGCAATACAAATCATCGCTTGCGGCACAAGTTATCATGCGGGGTTGGTGGCGCGTTACTGGTTTGAAGAGATCGCGCGCGTGCCTTGCCATGTAGAAGTGGCCAGTGAGTTTCGCTACAGAAACCCTGTTTTGATGGCGGACACATTAATCATCACTATTTCGCAATCAGGCGAAACCGCAGATACGTTGGCAGCCTTACAAGAGGCAAAACGGTTAGGCGCCAAATATTCATTGACTATCTGTAATGTGCCAGAAAGCTCGTTAGTAAGGGAGTCTGACCTTGTTTTAATGACCCGTGCGGGCCCTGAGATTGGCGTTGCTTCAACGAAAGCATTTACGACCCAACTGGTAATGTTAATGCTGCTGGTCATTGTTATCGGTAGACGGTTTAAATTAACTGATCAGGTAGAGCAAAAAATTAGCGCTGATTTATTTAGCTTGCCTAGAAAAATTGAAAAAATATTGTTGTTGAATGATGAAATTAAAGTGCTGGCAGAGCAGTTTTCCGAAAAAAACCACGCGTTATTTTTAGGCAGGGGAGCCCATTACCCGATAGCGATGGAAGGTGCGTTAAAGTTAAAAGAAATTTCATACATTCATGCCGAAGCCTATCCGGCGGGCGAATTAAAGCACGGGCCACTGGCACTTATTGACGCTGATATGCCGGTTATAACGGTAGCGCCGAACAATAGCTTATTGGAAAAACTGAAATCAAATATACAAGAAGTCAGTGCGCGGGGGGGACAACTGATTGTATTCATGGATGAAACGATAGTGCCTGCAGCTGATGATAATGTGCATATTATAAAAGTGCCGCAGATTGAAAATGAGATGTCAGCTATTGCATACACTATCCCCCTCCAATTATTAGCCTATCATGTTGCAGTTTTAAAAGGTACAGATGTCGATCAGCCTAGGAATCTTGCAAAATCTGTGACTGTAGAATAAAAATGCTTTAAACCGTTCGTGCGTCGGTAGTGGGTTAAACCTGTAATCATATAAAAATATTGCGCCCGAACTCGACTTTGTTAATGAGCAATCCGATGACCGTATCGTGCATCAATTCCAGTTTTGAAAAGCAAATAGTCTTGCGGGCAAGGCGCTTGATCCA
>JAUYEP010000164.1 GCA_030689765.1 Methylovulum sp. | reverse complement strand
GTAGGTCGGACTTTAGGCAACTCGCAATAAATATCCCCCCTTTGTAAAGGGGGGCAGGGGGGATTTTAAGTATGGCAGTTGCACATCAAATCCCCCCTAACCCCCCTTTTATAAAGGGGGGAAATCAGATGAATGTTTGTTGCTGCGTGGGTAGTTATTTATTGCGCGTTACCTTAGTCCGACAATACGAGGTAACGCTTCTGCCACCACTTGCCCGCCAAGCGTTTTAAATCCGACCACTGGGCAGTGTTGCTTACTACACAGCCAGGCTAAAGCCTGACCTACCTTGGGTGTGTCACACCAATCAAGCGTAACCCATCGCTATTTATCTTAACTTAGGAAGGGGCTATGACACACTCGGCAACATGATGGCTGCCAGTCCTTTGAGGACTGGCAGTCATGACGACCTCCTAACACTAGACCTGAACCTACTTTTTGAGTGTCAATTTCATTTTAGCACTGATTTTTTAGTGCCATTACGCCGTTGAACCTGTTTTTTGCGTGTCATTTTCTTAATGGGCTTGGTTTTTGTGTGCCACGCTTGAAAAGCGCTTGGACATTAGCCCGGCTTATTGTGGTGACAGCAGCATAACCGCTTGTTTTAACAGCCTATCACTAGGGGTAAAACCGCCTGGCACACATCCTGCTTAAAGCCACCGTGAAGTAACCCAATCCATAACCTAAGGAAACAGTCCATGAAAAATCAAATGCAAAAAGGTCAACAAGGTTTTACCTTAATCGAATTAATGATCGTGGTGGCGATTATTGGTATTTTGGCGGCGATTGCGATTCCGGCATATCAAACTTATACCAAAAAAGCACGTTTTACTGAAGTTACTTTGGCGACAGCGGGCGTGAAAATTGCCGTTGAAGTTTGTTCTCAAGAACATGACGGCACCACGACATGTGACGCTGCGGGTAATCCAGCGGTTCTTGCAGCTGAAACTGGGGCACCGACGCCTACCGGCGTTACCAGTGTGACCACTACCATCGCGGATGCCACCCATGCCACAATTACCGCCGTTCCCGTTGAACTTAACGGCATACTTGCCGCTGATACTTATATACTAGAAGGCACTTATACCAATGGTAAAATAACTTGGGATGATACAACAAGCCCTTGTAAAGCTAGCGGTATTTGCTGATCTCAGTTGAGTAGAATGGGCTAATGAATTTTTTTATCAGCCCGCTTGGTATAAATAAACATAATTTAATAGCATTCCACGTTGTTGATGCTATTAGCTCTAATCTTGAAAAAAACACTTAATAGGTAAATATTATGGCTAAGATTAAAATAGGCAGCACCATATCGATAGATACCACACAATATGTAAGCTCTGCTGAGGTTACTGCTCTCACTATCAGCTCTGCCGGAACCATTGCTCTCGGCGGCGTTTCATCCGTAGTAGGATCCACTGGGGCAGATGTCATTAAGTTGTTATCCGCAACAACCCTAGTAGATGGAATTGACCCTTTTAATATCACCTCATTTCAATACAATACAGGCAGTACAACCACAGTCCCGTAGGTCGGGTTAGCGTAGCGTAACCCGACACATCGAAACGGCAAATGTCGGGTTACGCTACCGCTAACCCGACCTACAGAACTTAAAACCAAATACCAATTCTCACATACATTACAGGTAAATTATTATGGCCAAGTTTAAATTTACAGACGGCGCAGCCACTCCAGTTACATACTATATGGATAGTGCTTCATTCGCTGGTCTCAGCGCAACGGGGGCTACTGCAATCACTCTTCTCGGAACGGGAAGTATCTCCATCGCGGGGGTTAATAGCGTCACCGGAACCAGCAACGCAGACACCATAAAATTGCTTGGTGTGCTTACTGCCGCCCAAGCCACAGCCACATTCGGAGAGGCTACCGCCATCTCTGCGGCAGTCAGCGCATTTGCTTTTGACACGAAAACCACTTCGTCATCTTTGATAGATAAATTGACTGGGGCTGCCGCCACAGAGACGATTACCTTGACCAATTCTGCTGCCTCTGGTGTCAAAGTTAGTTACAGCTCCGGCAGCATTACTTTGGCTGATACCTTGATTGGTACAGTTTCGATAGACACGATCACTTTGAGTGCTGCGTCCAAAATCACTTACCAATCCGCTAGTTCAGTGGCGGCTACCGATATAATTGCCGGTTCCACTGGCAACGATAACATTACCCTGACTGATGGTGTAGCAGATGAAACAACTACCCCAGTGAATGCCGTGTGGACGTTGAAATCGGGGGGCGGTAACGATACCGTCACCGGAGATAATGGGATCGATGTCATTACCCTCAACGGCGCATCGGCCTTCACTTATAATACGGGTGGCGGTGCCGATAGCATTACCGGTTCCAGCGGAGGCGACAGCATCAAGTTGGGTACAGGCGCCACCACGTTCTCGTATACATTAACCGGTGGCGGCACCGATACCATCACCGGCTCGACTGCGGCCGATACCATTACCATCGGCGGCGGCACATCAACCACTACCGCTGTCAATCTGGCTTACAGCAGTACCGGTACGGCTACCGACACCATAGAATTAGCTAACACAGGGAGTGCCGCTACTGATACCGTAACGCTGGTTACCGCATCAAAAGTTAACATTACCTCGGTCAACGGTGCCGACACCTATAATGGTTCAGCCAGTGCCGATACCATCACGTCTACGGCAACAGCGGGTTCTACCATCATTAGCGGCAAAGGCGGTGCCGATATCCTTACCGGTACCGCAGCTGCCATAGTGGATACCTTTGCCTATGGCTTAAAAACCGAATCGGGTACGACATCAACTACGCGCGATACGATCATCAATTTCAATGCGGGGGCAGCTGGCACAACTGTGGATATTCTGAAATTCGCAGGCATGTTGAAGGGAACGTTTAGTCTGATTGCCGGAGATCGGGCTACCAGCACCACGGCTACCAATGTTGCAAATTTCACTGCGGGCGGAAATTCAGAAGCCCGGTTTTACGACACCGGTAGTTATGCCTATAAAGATGCTGCTGGTGTCAGTAAAACCGACACTGGCGGACTCTTGGAAGTCGATGCTGATGGCAATGGCTCGGCGGATATGACGATCTTGTTGGTCGGGGTTGCCCAATCCACTTTGGCTGCAGGAGATTTTGCTTGGTCGTGGTGAGCCAAGCAAACCCGTAAGGCGGATTCGTTGTAAGGTGGATTCGCGC
>JAUYEP010000160.1 GCA_030689765.1 Methylovulum sp. | reverse complement strand
TTGATATGGAATCCATCATTCTTTCATCCATGCGGTCTATTCAACAAAAAACAGAACGGGTGAAAAGTTTTTTTCGATTGCCCGATACCTTGTATGCGGAAAAATATACATAGGGGGGGTGGCGCGAAAACTTATGGGACGATTAATACTAGCAAGGTTCACCCTGCGTATTTGTCCGCCATCGTTATCTGCAACATCTGACTAGGGAGAACCTTGACAACCCGTAGCAGATTAACCATACTTTAAGTATCAAATGATACCAATGGGGTAAGAATATGGTTTTGGTGACACCTGAGAAAATCGCAGCCGTCATGGCCTTGATGCCCCTACCCCATTCCTTTGCCGAACTTGACCAGTTAGTTTCCGGCGGGTTGCCCAAGAATGCGCTCAAGTCCAGCGTCGAACGGGTATGTTATAACAATGAAGAACGTAAGCGGCTGTTGTACCAGATTATTCCCGAAGCGACTTATAAACGCCGTCGGGATAAATTGACCGCCGAAGAATCAGGACGCGCCGAACGCCTTGCCAGAATCTACGCAACGGCACAGTATGTCTGGAATGCTGATGATGACGCAAGGGCGTTCCTTCATGCGCCGCACCCCATGCTCCAAGGCCAGACGCCGCTTGAAGTTTCATTGACGGAACTCGGTGCCCGCCGTGTCGAAGAACTGCTATGGAAACTGTATTACGGCTTGGCGGCCTGATGCGGATTTTCCGCATTGCTGACGAACGCCACCCCATTTGGGATGGAACTGGAGCGGCACTGGTCGGCGGTCGATGGAATAGCCCAGGCAAGCCTGTCATTTATGGCTCATTAAGCTACTCTTGCGCCATGCTGGAAATACTTGCCCACGCCAACATTGGACGCATTCCTTCCACACACCGGTTCGTGATTGCACAAGTGCCAGAAAGCGTAGCCGTCGAAAAACAGGATGCAACGATGTTGCCTATGGGTTGGGACACTGAAGACACGGCAGTCAGCAGGGCGTTTGGCGATCAATGGTTAGTCGAAAACCGGAGCGCAATATTAATTGTTCCGTCCGTAGTTGCCCGATTGGACAGCAACGCGTTGGTCAATCCTTTCCATCCAGACAGCCACCAATTACTTGTCAGTTCACCTGAAAAAGTGATCTGGGACAAGCGGCTGTTTGTAAGCCCATCGACCTTGGTTTAGCGGATGATTTGAATATGGTTTCGCCCGTTTTTTCGTTACCCGTTAGATTATTGGTTCGATCAAAATAGATTTGTAAGAGGCAAGGCTTCTCGCCTATGTGTCGTTAAAGCCCGTATTCTGAATCATACAGGCGCTACCAAACTATGATGTTGTAGAACGGATTTCAATCTGTAATTTGGAGAGGGGTACACGGGCAGGATACCCGTGTCATGTTTGCCGCTAACCAAAAAATTTCGATGCAATAAGTATCAACAATTCTAAACTTTGCTAACCCGGAAAATTGTTTCGCAAATGCAAACCGTCATCCATGCACTGCAGAACTGACTGCTTGTCTATATCAGCACCTTACAACTACGCAAAGCGGGCAAAAAATTTTAAAGCGATTCAAGGAATTTAAGCAGTTGGCTTTTTTCCGTAGCGATTAGTGCCTTAAATTGCTTGGTGACTGACGCAGATTCGCCTTGATGGCGCTTGATGGCTTGGAGGAGCGTTAGCGCACTGCCGTCATGCAGTAAGCGGCTACGGGTACGCAGTCCCCATAATGGCGCGGTACGCAGTTTATTTCGGGTGGACTGTCCGCCGTTTTGGACGATGCCGTCACCCGTACCGACATCATGCAGCAGGAAATCGCTAAAGGGATGAATGGTTTTATCGCCCAAAGCGGGCGGCACTTTGAATGTGCCTGCGTTAATAACTGTATCTGTCGGTGCCGTGGTGATTGTTGCGGTATGGCAAAGTCCGCAGCCAATCTCTTCAAAAATTTTCTCGCCGGATATCGCATCTTCGGTAGCGGCTAGATTGGAATCACGGGGAGGCGCTTTTGTCGCCCGGACAAATTCGGTCAATAACGCAACGCCCCAACCGTTGTTTTCCGGATCGGCCATGGTGTCAAATTCAACTACCGAACGACCGTTTGCCGTGTTTTCGGTAGGAAAAAGCGCATTGGTTATGCCCATTTCACTGCGAAAAGCCTCGGCGTTAAATGACAGCAGGCTAGCATGTTGGCTTTTCCAGCCGAACCGGCCGACACGCTTGGTACCGGGCACTTCAACCACATCGACCATGACAACCTGGCCGTGGATCTCGCCGTTGCTCTGTTTCGATTGGCGTTTGGCGATTTCCCTAAGCGTATCATCGGCGATGGCTTCAACATAACCACCACCTAATGTGTTCGAGGACAATCTGACGGTTCTCACATTCCATTTATCGGACACTGTGGATTGCAAGGACGCATCGGTAGCCCGATCATGAATCACCGAGCCGCCAGGCGGTTCAATAAATTTTTTACCGTTGAAAATCCCTGCACGCAATGCGGCAACTTGGCTGCTGCCGCCAGCGGTCGGATTGGCATGGCATTCCACGCAAGATTGGGCATTGAACACCGGGCCGAGTCCATTGGCGGCGGTACGTCTTTCTTCAAAAAGTTCTTTGTCGTGATCGTAATCACCTTGGAGGATGAAGCCATTGGTCAATCCATCAAAACCCGTTGGTGCTTCGGTCGCTTGACTAATGTTTGCCTGCATACTGGCTAAAAAAATCAATAACGTTGTGCCCTTCAAATTTGGATTATTTTTTTTCATAATCTTATTGTTATTTGTTTGTATGGATGAATTTTATGAAACAAACTTGCTTGGATCAGCAGGTTGTGATGTGGGATGAGCACTATTAGCCCATCCCACAAAGGCAGAAATAATCTGGAATTTTATAGATTATTGGGTAATTGCTTGCTTACATACACATATCAGGCATATCTTCCATAGGTGTACAAACCGCTTTCCCATGGGCATCTAAAATGGTCAACCAGCCATCTCCCAAGCTAACCACATAAAGTTTGCCTGTATTGGGATTGTATTGGATGTCATGGGGAGCTGATCCTCGGGTACACGCACCAAAATTTTCACAGCCACCCGGTATCAGCTCGCCTGAAGTTACTGCGACAGGCTTACCGATTTCTTTATTCGTTTTGCCATTAATGACGGATACCGTGCCGTCATTCGAGTTGCTGACATAGATTAAATTCTCTTTTTCATTAACGGTGACCCCAATCGGCATAGATCCC
>JAUYEP010000149.1 GCA_030689765.1 Methylovulum sp. | reverse complement strand
TGGATGCAGGAGGTAGGGCAACGCAGGAGCAGTTGCCGAGAGCACGAAGTTTTAATATATTGATATAACTGATTATTTTCTTCGTGTCCTTCGTGATCTTCGTGGTGAATAATGTATATTCACGAATACTTTCACAGTCTCTAACGCCAGGGGTCGCCACCTGCTCCGGTCGCCGTGACCGCCGTGTTTTTATCGGCAGTATTGATGGCAATGCCCCAGCGTTTAGCGAAACTTGCGCCGTCAACAACATTATTAAAACCAAGAATATTGGTGCCATTCTGCCAATCCTTAAGCAAGGTGCCGGTATCAGAAATAATGACCGGTTGCTTGACAATAGGCAGCGAAGCATCCTCCTCTACGGCATTGTCAGCGGTTTTGCCGGCAGGTTTGAATGCGTTTTTAATCCCTGGATAATTAAGGAATACCGAGTAGGCAAGCACACCCGTCGCTGCGCCGTTATTCCGCAACCCTAAAGCCACCGGCGTCAAGTTGGAACCGGTGGTTGATTCCTTATAAGGCGCCAAAACGCCTGCGTCGGCCAAAATGCTGCTGTCCAGCAAACTTTTAACGGCATTGCCGTCAGTTTTATCGACGATCTTGATCTGATCCCAAGCGCCGACTTTGCCCGCCAGCAATGACGCAACCACAGTCCGGCTAAGGTTCGGCATATCCGTTTCAGTGTAGTTGCCTATGACAACGCTATTGGACAGTGAACCCGCCCGTTTTTGTGCGGCTTGCAGCACCTTATACAAATCCTGTGTGACCGCTACGCCGTATATCAAACCTGCCGTAGGTATCACAGTGAAGGCTGAGGTGCTTAACTGCGTCAACAACAGCGGCCAGCCTGCTTCAGGCAACCCTGTCGTCAGCTCGTTCTGCTGGTCTGGATAATTTTCAGTGCCCGGTTTCAATACACTATTAGGATCAACTGCGATAACACCGCCGTCAGAAACCTTTTTAACCAGATAGGTGCTGGCATTAGCCGCACTGATTGTTTGTTTCCATGCTTTAGTGCCATCTGCAACCCAGGCCGATGCCGGTAAGCCCACAATATTAAAATGCTCAATAGGGATGTTGCTGATCAGCGGAATGACGCCATAACCTGTCCCGCCCCTGGTACGCCTGACCAGCAGGATTTTTTTGCCGGCAAGGCCTGCGCCAAGATTGGCATGTCCGGTAAAGTAATGGGCGGTCCAGTTTGAACCAACCGAACCGGTAACCGCATCGGCATCATTGAAGGTATCTATACTATCGGCAGCCGCCAGCGTATCGGTGACGACCTGGGTATGGGCTTTATTTACCGCCACGGCGCCTGAAACGCGGATCGTAATATTGGGTGTGCCGTCAGCCCAAGGCGTGAGGGCATTGGCGCTTTGCGAACCGATGAGCAGTGCGATGCTGATGGCGAGGGTGTCTGGTTTTTTCATCTAAGCCTTCCTTATGAAAGTTAATAAAACGCGGTATTAGTTGGGTTACAGGCACAGGGACGGTAACTTAAGTTGCGCTTGCAGCTACCATGCCAAACCGTAATCGCTATTTATTCAACTAAATAAACAGTGCTAAATCAAGCGTTTTATCTCGATGCCGTTGATTTGTCTGGGTATGCAAAATGACAAATTGTTGTAAAACCGACATGGCGTAGCATTGGCGAAATACAAGGGTAATGATCCTGAAAAGGGAATGGTCAAGGCATTGGGGAATATGCTGGATTTTTATGACAGCCGCTTTCAGATCGGCTTTGATAATCGCGAACGTCTGGATTTGATCCTGTTTTTAAGGACTCTGTGATGTGGCGGGATTACGGCTTATTTTTGGCCCCATGCCTTGTGTTGGCATGAGACCTGTTAGTTTATAACGCTAATGTCAAGCGGCAACGCCAAGGATGACCGATCCGGCTTTAAACACGGCGGTGGCAGGACAACCCAATGATAAACCCAGGGTTTCGATGCTTTCATTGGTTACTGTCGCCGTTATTGAGTCGCCGCCGGTTAGCTCGATGATGACTTCCGAATTGACCGCGCCTTTTTGGATGCGCGTAACAGCGCCTTTTAACTGATTACGGGCAGAAATACGGTAACCGCCGAAATCTGTTATGACGATGACTTGCGGGGCTTTGACGAGCGCCACGACATCGACGCCATTTTTAATGCCTAACGACTCAGCCGATTCTTTAGTGATCATCGCAACGACGCTTTCCCCCCCTTTCAAACCTACCACGACGGTGACGTTAACAGCACCGATAGAAACATCGGTGACCTTTCCGAAAAATTGGTTACGTGCGCTTGCTTTCATGATTAACCTCTTAAATAAAAATAAAATATCTTCGTTGCTGGTCAGGCGTTGGTTGATTTGCTCAAGGAAGTGACCATGCTCTTCCTTGATTCCAATAAACAATTGTAGAAAACTTTTGCCTGCCGGTGTCAGTCGGGTTCCGCCGCCTGATCGGCCGCCAATTGCCGTAGAAACCAATATCTTGGGTGATAAATTGTTGGCTCGCTCAATCATTTCCCAAGCGCCTTTATAAGTCAAGCCAACCTCCTTGGCGGCCTGGTTAATGGAACCTGTGTTATCAATTGCCGCGAGCAGCCGGAATAGCCGCTCACCCAGGCCACCTATCAAGCGTATATCACCATCGACCAAAGCCGCTGGTAACGGCTTGTTCTTTGCGGACACCTTGGCGCCAGGTAAGGGAAAATTCATAGTCTGCAAGAAAAACTCCTCGTCTGCGTGTGAGTCACTTACAGCCCTACAGCACAATGCTCATAGGGCAAAATGATGGGCAACCATACTACCCCCGACCAGCCCTTTCAAGAATATAAATCACTGATATAAAGTGGGCTGCGGTAAATAAAACATCCAGCCGTTGATTATCGGCAGATGCCGCATTATGCCTGACGAAAATTGCTGTGGTCTGAACACGGGCAGCAATGGCATGGGCAGGCGTGAAGACGCCGTTATACTAATGCGATTCTATGTTGCTGTTCCGTGTGGGAGTTGAATGCTCTTTTTTAGGAAAGCGGCATAAGTAATGGCCCGGGTTTTCCCCATTCGTTATAAATTACAATAGTTGCTTTATTTTGATAATATTGATGCTGACACTACCCATAACATCGAGGCGATACAACGTGGAAAAGCAATCTAACAGCAGGCTTGACAGCGATTCAATAAAAATTAGTGAAGCAAAACATCACGATCCTTTTTCCGTTTTGGGTCGCCATCCCCAAAAAAACGGGGTTAAAGTCAAGGTTTATTTACCTTATGCGGAAACCGTCAGCTTTGCTGATGGTGGGATAGAAATTCCCCGCATAACGGGCACAGATTTTTTTGAATACACTGCGAAGCAAGACGAATTGCCTGGACATTATCAATTGGCGTGGATTGATAAAGAGGGTGGCGGGCACAGCCATTACGACCCTTACGACTTCGGGGTGCAATTACCGGAATTTGACCGGCATTTGTTTGCCGAGGGACGGCACTGGCATATATACCAGAAAATGGGCGCCCATCTGCACACGGTTGATGGCATTACCGGCGTGTTATTTGTCGTGTGGGCGCCTAATGCCGGCAGGGCTAGCGTGATCGGCGATTTTAACCGTTGGGACGGGCGCTGTAACCCCATGCGTAACTTAGGCAGCAGCGGTATTTGGGAGCTGTTTATACCTGGCTTGGCGGTCGGTTGTTTATATAAATTTGAACTGTTAAACCGCCAAAGCAATGAGATTTTGAGCAAAACAGACCCTTATGGCCAACAGTTTGAATTACGTCCCAACACGGCATCCATTGTGGTGCAAGATAATGCCTATCAATGGCAGGATGATGAATGGATAACCCGCCGAAGCAGCCATGACTGGCTACATGAACCCCTATCAATTTTTGAAGTTCACTTGGGTTCATGGCGGCGCGGTAATCCCGATCTGTTTTTGAATTACCGCGAACTGGCTGACCAGCTTGTCCCTTACGTTAAAGAAATGGGCTTTACCTATATTGAATTGATGCCCATCACCGAACATCCGCTGGATGCTTCCTGGGGCTACCAAACTACAGGTTATTTTGCGCCCACCAGCCGTTTCGGCACACCGGATGATTTCCGTTATTTTATGGATACTTGTCACCAGAGCAATATCGGCGTGATTCTGGATTGGGTGCCCGCACATTTCCCCAAAGATTCATTTGCGCTGGCACGGTTTGACGGCAGTGCGCTTTACGAACATGAAGACCCACGCAAAGGCGAACACCGGGACTGGGGCACGTTGATTTATAATTACGGACGGAATGAAGTCAGGAACTTCCTGTTGTCCAGCGCCATTTTCTGGATGGAAGAATTTCATATTGACGGCTTACGGGTGGATGCGGTCGCCTCGATGCTCTATCTGGATTACTCGCGTGAAAAAGACGACTGGGTGCCCAATAGCTATGGCGGCAATGAAAATATTGAAGCCATCGATTTTTTCAGGGAACTCAACACGATCACCCACCAGCAGTTCCCTGGCACCCTCATGATGGCCGAAGAATCAACCGCCTGGCCTCAGGTCACACGGCCTACCTGGGTTGGCGGCTTAGGTTTCTCCATGAAGTGGAACATGGGCTGGATGAATGACATTCTGGCCTATATGCACGAAGATCCCATCCACAGACGCTTTCATCATAACCAACTGACGTTCGGTATGCTGTATGCGTTTACCGAAAATTTCACGTTGCCTTTTTCGCACGATGAAGTGGTGCATGGCAAAGGCTCAATGGTCAACAAAATGCCCGGCGATGAATGGCAACGGTTTGCCAATTTGCGTCTGCTTTATACAATGATGTTCACTTACCCTGGTAAAAAGCTGTTGTTCATGGGCTGTGAGTTTGGTCAAGGCGCACAATGGAATTTTAACCAGACCCTGGATTGGTATGTGCTGGAATACCCGCTTCACCAAGGCATCCAAACCCTGGTAAAAGATTTGAATGCACTTTACCAGGCGCAGCCGCCCTTGTATAAACTGGATTTTGTATACCAGGGCTTTGAATGGGTAGACTGCCATGATGCAGACCAATCCGTCATCAGTTACCGCCGCAAGGATGGCGGCCAGGAATTGCTGGTCGTGCTCAGTTTTACACCGGTGGTCAGGGAAAATTACCGGATTGGCGTGCCTGAAGCAGGCAGTTATCATGAAATTTTTAACTCGGATTCAAGCGCGTATGCGGGCAGTCATGTCGTTAACGGCAAGGTGGTTTCTGAACCGATACCCTGGATGAACCTGCCGCACTCCGTCAACCTGACGTTACCGCCTCTTGCTGGAATTATTTTAAAATTAACCTGAATTCTGTAACGCTGGCATAGCCTTTTGAATTCAGTGCGTCAATGTCATCTGTGACATTGACGCTTGGCTGCCTGTTAGCCAGGGCAAACGCATAAAAACGTCAGGTTGAAAAAATCACTTTTTCCCTAAATTTATCACTTAAGGCGGCCATAAACAGCTTTCGTTTGATGCTCAATTTGGATGACTCCTTTTTTAGCAGGTTGATGGCGATTTGGCGG
>JAUYEP010000307.1 GCA_030689765.1 Methylovulum sp. | reverse complement strand
ATTTTCCTCAGCTTTATGCGCTATTTCAACAACCTGACAGCTTACTCAAACAAATCCAGGCACTGCTGAAAAGCGCTGACCCTATTCCCGACTGTTTGGCAGCCGATCAGGATATCAAAACTTTATTGACCGTAGTTTGCTCAACGAAGCAGGCCAGCCTTGATGCGCTGAAACAACCTTGGGGTACATGGACGGGCGAAGTCAAATCACTCGTGGAAACCGCAGTCAAAAACAAAGTGTTGCCAGCCCAGAACTATAGAAGCGATTACGTCCGTGGCTGGTTCGAAAAAATAGACGCATGGCGTATCGACCCCGCCCAAGAAACGCCCGACATGGGTAAGGGTTTTGATAATTTATCGCCCGATGGCATGGCAAACTTGGCCAAAGACGGCAAAATGCCGCCTGAACACCCTGGATTTAATGCCATTGCCCGCTTAAAAGGGCAACTCGCGGCACTACCCAACTTAAGGGCCGAGCTGATCAAACACGCCATCCACTGGATCAGGGCCCGCTACGACAGTGAAAAACAACGCATCGCACGGATGACCTTCGATGACATGCTGACCCGTTTGGATAAAGCCCTGCAAGGCAGCAACGGGCAGCGCCTTGCCAGCGCGATCCGTCAGCAACACCCGGTAGCATTGATCGACGAATTTCAGGACACCGACCCGATCCAATACCGCATTTTTTCGATGCTGTATCGGGCCGATGCCGACAGCGGCTTGGGTTGCTTCATGATCGGCGACCCCAAACAAGCCATTTATTCGTTCCGGGGCGCCGATATTTATACTTATTTAAAGGCATATCAGGACACGAAAGGCCGCCATTACACGCTGGACACCAATTACCGTTCGACCACGGACTTGGTCGCAGCCGTCAACCAGGCATTTCTTCAAGCCGATCAGCAAGCGGGCGGTGCATTTCGCTTCAGGAGCGAAACCGACGATCCTTTGCCGTTCAGCGCCGTCAAAGCCCAAGGCCGCAAAGATGACTGGGTAATCGGCGATAAACCAGCCCCGGCCCTGACGCTATGGCACTGGCAAACCCCGGAAGCCATAAGCCAGTCCGAGTATCGCGCCACAATGGCGGAGGTGGCGGCTAGCGAGATTGTCAATTTGCTGAACTCTGCCAATGTAGGCCATACCGGCTTCAAATCGGCAACGGGTATCCAACCCTTGCAACCGTCCGACATTGCCATCCTGGTACGCACGGGCAAAGAGGCGAAAGCGATGCGTCATGCGTTGGCAAAACGGCGCACACGTAGCGTTTACCTTTCCGAACGCGACCCGGTCTTCGCCAGTCCGGAAGCCGCAGACCTGTTGCTGTGGCTGAAGGCATTTGCCGAACCGCGCAATGAACGTAAAGTCCGCACTGCATTAAGTACCGGCACCTTCGGCTGGCCTTACCAAACCCTGAAGGGACTGGCCCTGGATGAAACCGCTTGGGAACAGCAACTGGAACGGTTTTTGGGCTATCAGCAACGCTGGCTGCAAGATGGCATCCTGCCAACCTTGCGGCAACTGATCAACGACTACGGACTGCACGCACGGCTTATCGAAGACAATGACGGCGGGCGTTGTATCACCAATCTTTTGCACTTGGCTGAACTGCTTCAGCAAGCCAGCACCCAACTCGAAGGTGAGCAGGCATTGATCCGCTATCTGGCTGAGGCCATCGAAGGCAAAAATGGTTCTTCAGGCGACGAAAACATTGTCCGGCTGGAAAGCGACGCCAATCTAATCAAAATCATCACCATCCATAAATCCAAAGGGCTTGAATACCCGCTGGTTTTTCTGCCGTTCATTTGCAGTTTCAGGGAAGTTACCCGCCAACACAGCACCTATTATCGTTACCACGATGAAAACCAAGAGCTGCACATTGACTTGGAAAAGGAGGAAACCTTCAGGGTCTTGAACGATGGAGAGCGCCTGCAAGAAGATATGCGGCTGCTGTATGTCGCGATGACACGGGCGCGTTATGCCTGTTGGCTGGGGATTGCGCCGGTCAAATCCGGCAATACCAAAGCCTGCCAATTGGAAAAGTCCGGCATGGGTTCCCTGCTGGGCTGGCAAGCGGGCATGAAGGCCGACGATTTAGGCCAGCAATTGGGACAACTCAAAGGCGATTGCAATGCGATTGCGGTTGCCGGATTGCCTCACATCAGCACAGCCCCCTACCAAGCCCCGCAAGCGACCGGACACGTAGCAGCGGCGCTGACAGCAACGCCCAACATCACCGATAACTGGTGGATTGCCAGTTATAGCGCGTTGGCCATCGCCGACCAACAAATGATCCAAGGCGATCAAGCGCAACTTCGGCAAGAACCGGAAACCGCCAGCGATGACAAGCACGGCGATGAGGCGGAATTGGGCACCGGCGCAGAGGCCAAACCGCAAACCGGCATCCACGGCTTGCCCAGAGGTGCGGAACCCGGCGTATTGATCCATGACCTGCTTGAGCACTGCGCGTATTTAGGCTTCGCGAATGTGCAAGCCCAACCAAAACTAGGCCTGGACTTGATCCAAAAGCGTTTTAGCGCCAACGTCTGGGCGCAAAAACAGGACATCATTGCCTCGGCCTTATCAAACTGGCTGGTGATGCCGTTGCTGCACGGCGCCGACATCAATTTAGCGCGGCTCAATGAAGGCGGCTACCAGGCCGAACTGGAGTTCCTTATCGGCGCCGACCATGTCGCCGTGCCAACCTTAGACCGGCTCGTCACTCAACATACCTTTCAAGGCCAAGCCCGACCGGGCTTGCTGCCCCAACAAGTAAACGGCTTATTAAAAGGCTTCATCGATCTGGTCTTTGTCCACGACCAGCAATACTATGTCGTCGATTACAAATTCAATAGCCTGGGCAAAAATGACGCGGACTACACGCCGGAAGCATTGGCAGCCGCCATGTTGGCAAAACGCTACGATGTGCAATGCAGCCTGTATCTGCTGGCCTTGCACCGTTTGCTAAAAATCCGCTTGGGCGCAGATTACGATTACGACCGGCACATCGGTGGCGGCTTGTACTTGTTCCTGCGTGGCTTTCAAGGCCCGACTGGCGGGCGGGTATTCGATAAGCCACCCAAGACACTCATCGACGGGCTGGACAACCTGTTTTCTGCATCGGCACGGCACGGGGAAACAGCATGACACACGATTCAACCGTACTGGCAAACATCGGCAAATGGCAGGCCCGCGGCTGGTTAAGTTACCTGAATAGGGCTTTTGTGGGTTTTTTACTGGATCAGGATAAGCAAGCGTCCGATATCGTGCTCTGGGCGGGGGCGTTGGTCAGCCATCAACTCGACAGAGGCGAAGTGTACCTCGATTTGGAAAAACTCTGCGAAAAGCCAGGCTTGACGCTAGCCATACCTGATGACGACCACTGGATGCCCGAACAGGACACGGCACACGACGAATTGTCCGCGCTTAACATGTATAGCTTGAACGAATGGACATCGGCACTTGGGCAATCCCCATTGGTT
>JAUYEP010000122.1 GCA_030689765.1 Methylovulum sp. | reverse complement strand
GAAGAAAATAATCAGTTATATCAATATATTAAAACTTCGTGCTCTCGGCAACTGCTCCTGCGTTGCCCTACCTCCTGCATCCATGCAGTCGTTCGTGTCCTTCGTGGTTATCAGCTTTATATTGAATACTTTCACAGTCTCGTAGCCGAAGGGCTCACCACGAACGGATTAACCTTAAACTGTTCCGTGTTAAGTGGGCCGCGTCAGCTTTAAATATTTTTGATACAAGGTTTCATAATCTTCAACTTGTTGCGGGTCTTTTTCTATGCAGTCAACCGGGCAAACCTCGACACATTGGGGTGTGCCATGGTGCCCAACGCATTCGGTGCATAATGACGGATCAATCACATAAATCTCCTCGCCTTGCGAAATGGCGCCATTCGGGCATTCCGGCTCGCAGACATCGCAGTTGATACATTCATCACGGATAATAAGGGACATGGTTACTCCTGTTTAAATTTTTCGATTAACGTTTGGCGCACAATTTCAGGGACAAAGCTGGAGACATCGCCGTTAAGCTGCGCGATCTCCCTGATCATGCTTGAAGAAATAAATTCATATTGTTCCGCAGGCGTCAGAAATAGGGTTTCCAGTTGCGGGGCTAAACGCCGGTTCATGCCGGCAAGCTGAAATTCGTATTCAAAATCAGAAACAGCCCTAAGGCCCCTCAAAATTACATTTGCGCCTTGCTGTCTGGCGCAATCGACCAGCAAATTGTCAAACCCTATCACCTCTACATTGGCAAATTCAGGAGTCACCGCTTTAGCCAAGCCGACGCGCTCATCAAGCGAAAATAACGGCGTTTTGCTGCGGTTGACCGCCACGGCAACGATAATTTTGTGAAATAGCCTGGATGCCCGGGAGATCAAATCCAGATGCCCATTGGTGATCGGATCAAAAGTACCCGGATAAATTGCAATGATTTTCATAAATGGCGTGTTGGACAGCATGTTGTTTGTAAGCAGCTATTATACTGTATTCGGGTAACGTGTCGTTGCTTGGCCTCCGGGCTGAAAATCCCAGTGAACCCCGCATTCCTAAACCATCATCACTTTAGCAAAACCCCCGTTCGGGGTGCGCATATTGGTTACCTGACCTTGATAAAGACGTGCCGAAACGCCAATAATTTGCTTACGATATGCAAATAGCCGGAAATCAGTTTTAAACGGCAGGCCATCGTTGTATTTGCTGATGGACGGTGGAAACCATTGCTGAATAAGGGTGTTGTGCGGATCTAATCCGGCCAGTTTTGCCGTAGTCAGTTTGCTGCCAACATAAACCCCGCGACTGGCAAATCCATTATTGGGTTTAAACACCCATTGCTTGCGGGTACGCCAGGCGTCTTCAAGCGTTAGCGATTCTAACGGTAGGGTTTGCGGTATGGTTTTGCCTAGCAATTCAAGTTCATGTCCGTTTAAGCCAAGCTTGTTGAGTTGCATTCGGTCAGACCAAAAAACCATACGCCTCTTATCGGCCAATAAACCGTAGCTGCGGGGATTGGGGCTGAGACAAACCTGGGCATCCATCCAGGCGTTTTTGATGGTTTGCATTTCAGGCGTTTGCAAATAAAAATCGCAATGACGGTTATAAATCATGTCAATGCGCTGATCGTCGAGATGAAGCACGCTGTTCTTTACCCTTAGCTTTTGCGGATCGGCAATCATCGCTTTAATCCCTGCTTGTCTGAATAATGCCGCAAAAATCTGCATTTCAGGATACAGAAATTGTGTTTCGGGATCGGCATCAACAATCACAATACATTCAGGCCGGGCATCAGCCATCTGTTTGAACAACGCATAATCCGTTAAAAAAGTATTCAGCAACCGGCTTCCTGCCCGCCCCGCAAAATGGTTTGCCAAAGGGTAGGCGCACAAATGGGCAAACCAGGCGCCACCCGCATTAGTGTTCACTTCTATAAGCTTTGGGCCGGATTCAGTCAGATGGAAATCATAGCCCATCATAACGGCGTGATGGCTGGACTTTTGCTTTGCGGCGGCTGGCAGGCTGCCTTCAAGTAGCGCTTGATAGGCGCTGTTTTCACTAATTTTATGCAGCAAATGAACGAGCTTGACCATCAGGTGAAAATCTTTTCGGGGGAGTTCCACCGAATAAGGGCTAAGAGGAAATTGACAACAATTCATTACGATTTTAGGAAAGGGATAGGGGTTTTGTAAACGGCTACTAATGGAACACGGACAATGCAACTACACGTTGTCCTTTGAATTTAGGGAAGGGAACACGCAGCGCTTCCATCGTCATCACTAAAGTGTGTTATATGACCCACTCCTGTGTGTTATATCCCCCAATTTTTTTAAAAGCCTTAGAAATAGCGGCATAGATCAATAAAGCCATTTAAAAAGTGTGTCATATCACACAATATGGTCAGTGCGGGGTAGAAGTGCGTTGTTGGATGAATTTTTTTAATCAATCTGTTTCAAAGCCAATAACAGGTTTAAAGGACATCCTCAATGGGTCATGACCAAGCTAAAAAAATAAAACTGATTATATAACAAAGTGTTAATTAATCATTAATGACCGTTGCCTGTTTAATGGCGGCTATCGCAGCCCTGTGAAATAAGCTTATATTCTGGCATCTTTTATGCTGAGAGATGAAGAAAGAAGTAACCGTATTTGACGTGCAGAGAGGTTTATCAAATGAAACAAGAGTTAGCAAATGTTACTGCAGGGCAACAATTAGGTGACACCAGTTCGGTATTGCTAGGTACAGGTCTCGCCATCGTGTCTATGATTATAATTCCAGCGTTTGCTGGCCGTCTTGGTTTGGGCGATAGCTTAACCGGAGCCTTACGGATTGCCTTGATGAAAGCGTCGAACAAAGCCATAAAAGGGCGTTAATTGCGTTGCGGTTATGATGCCGTGGAATGACTTCTACAAGCGTCCGATGTGGGTGCGGATTTACTTGTGCCCTTCATGCCCCAGAGGGTACAGAGGGTATCCGCACAATGCGGATCTGCCGCACCTACAGTTACGTTACCCCTGACGCGTAGGGCGTGCTGCGCGTACCATCAACGGACTGGCACATTATCCACGCACCAGAGAAGGCGCGCGCGGCACGCCCTACAGCAAGGGGCTGAATAGTTACCCGTTGCCGAACTTGTTTCATGCTTATTCCTAAGTCAAAAAACAAATTTTGACTTATCTGAACACAGGATGCCGGAGTACAAACCCAGGTTTGTACCCCAAACTTACAGCGGTTTTAACCTACATTAATACGTAGGCCGGAATAAGATCGTCCAAAGCGTAGCGAAGGACGGTCGTTTCCGGCGCTTGTGCCCCCCATTGCGCCGGAAACGCCAGTTTTCGCTTGCGCTCAAACAGGCTTATTCC
>JAUYEP010000118.1 GCA_030689765.1 Methylovulum sp. | reverse complement strand
CGGCAACAAGTTTAACCAAAAGCCGCGCAGGTGATTTGTCACCGGAATTAATGGAACTGGTTACCGAGTTGCGCGATACGGTCAAACGTATTGATCCGCGCAGGCATACCGCTAAAACCTTACGTCGTTCGTTGTCCAATGTCAGCGACATCCTGGCGGACATCGACAAGCTTTATCCTGATAGTTAACGCACTTAGTTTCCTGTCATTCCTTCCAGTCTGTCGTTTTTCCGTTAAACAGACAGGCTCACTTCATTATTAAACTCGGACGTGACAACCTGATGGGCATCCCTGCTCAGGGTGAGTTGCGTCCGTTATTTGGAGAACATCCCATGACTAATCCCTTTCAGGTACACGAAACCCCAGGCCATTTTCAGGTATTGCGTCCCGTCAGTTCTGACGAAATCCTGGCTATGGCGAGGAAACTCATCCGCCGCAAGTTCGTTCGCGGACAAGCCCTGACCAGTCCCGTTATTACACGGGAGTATTTGATGCTGGAAATAGCCTCACTGGAACACGAGGTGTTTTATGGCATCTTCCTCGATAACCAACACCGCGTCCTTAAAGCCGAATGCTGTTTCCAAGGCACGATTGATGGCGCTAATGTCTACCCGCGCGAGATGGTAAAACGTGCGTTGCAATTGAATGCTGCGGCACTCATTTTAGCCCACAACCATCCTTCCGGTATAACGGAACCCAGCACCGCAGACCAAGCAATTACCCGCCGTTTAATCGACGCCTTAAGTCTGGTCGATGTGCGCGTATTAGATCATTTCATTATCGGCGGCACGGCGTGTTATTCATTTGCCGAAGCGGGGTTGTTATGAGTACGCCTCAATTGAACAAGGTTTGTTGCTATGGTTCGAGGTATTCATGCAGCCGTCAATATCAACAATGCCTGCATCATCAACGGGGGCAATATCGACATCAACAACGCAACAGGCTGTTTTTAACGCTGATGTTAATACACATTAACATCAATGCAGGGCTTGTGCATGATCGTGACGAGGCTTCGGTATGAACAACGAAACGACATCCCCGCAACATGAATATCAACACACGCAGTCCTGCAACGTACTGACGTTATATCTCGATAATTTGGCACCCAGTGGCCGCCGTTCAATGCGCTCCTTTGCAACAGGTCGCCACACTGCAAGGCTGGGCAGGTGAATTGGAACTGATGCCTTGGCTGACTTTACGTTATGAGCACATTGCCGGTATTCGGGCGGCCTTACGGCACAGCAATAAGTCACCCAACACCATCAATACGACATTGGCGGCTGTTCGTGGGGTACTAAAGGCAGGCTTTTTATCAGGCCAGTTTTCGGCACTGGAATGGCAACGGATTCAAGCCATTGACCGTATTGCCGGAAAAACCTTACCCGCCGGTCGTCAATTGCCTTCGGCAGAAATCAACCGGTTATTCGCCGCCTGTGAACGTGATCCGGTTAATGGTATCCGTGATGCCGCCATCTTGACCTTATTAGCTTATGCCGGTTTAAGGCGCAGTGAGCTAACCAGTTTGAATATAGCCGATTACGAAACCCGAACGGGTGTGCTGATTGTGCGTGAAGGCAAAGGCCAGCGGCAACGGGAAATGAGTTTGCCCATCGTTGCCCGTCCTACTTTGCGACGATGGTTGCATTGTCGAGGCAATCAGCCTGGGGCATTGTTTTGCCAATTAGCGAAAAATGGCGAATACAATCCGGCACAACGAATCAGCGCCCACCGTGTTTACGGCATTTTGGCAGATCGTGCGAAACAAGCCGGTATTGCCCATTGTTCACCCCACGATTTACGGCGAACCTTTGTGACCCGTTTACTGGAACAAGGCGTGGACTTCAATACTGCCAGTCAATTGGCAGGACACGAAAACATCCAGACCACGGCGTTATATGACCGGCGACACGTTAAAGCCCAACGGCAAGCAATGGCGAAATTTGGCTATTGAAAGCATCGCGTATCAGAAAGCTTTAATTAAAAACACCTTCGGCAATCTCGGCAATTCGTCAGTAATTGCTGTTTCAAAATAGCAGTAAAAACAAAATTACCAAACTAAACAAAACAGCAATGAGGTGAAAAATAAAAAACATAATGCAATTGTTAAACGCAGTAATTGGAATTTATTTTTGTGTCGGTGTTATGCAAAAACATGCACAACAAAAAAATAAAACTATTAAATGCCGATTACTACAGGTTGATATTTGCATTTGTTATCAACGTGTTTTAAGTATTTTAAAAAGTACAACCTTCGTAACAGGTGCATAAAAACTAAAATTGTAAAGCAGCAGTGTCATTCAACTACGGAGTAAATACTCGTGAAAAACACTGCTGAAAAAAATCAAAAAACAAAAACTGTAAATACCCGACTGTCACGCAAGACGTGTGATGGTCAGGTTAACGCAGTTGCAGAAAACACGCGGAATGAATTAATGCAAGCAACAGTGCATTTATTACCGCGAGTAATTCGATTGAAAGATGCGTCCGGTTATCTCGGTATGGACCGAAACCGGTTCAACAAGGAAGTGCGGCCTGATCTCGTGGAGTTCCGAATAGGGACTCAAGGAATAGGTTTTGACCGACTTGATCTGGACGCATGGTTTGATGAGTACAAATTTCGCAACGGGCGTCCCGATCAAACTCAACGAGGTAATGAATCATGGGACGTAAAAAAACATCAGGGCTCGTCAAAAGAGGCGAGTTCTGGCATATCGACAAAGTTATCAAAGGCAGACGCGTTTGCCAAAGCACTGGCACAAGCAACCTCGAAGAAGCCGAAAGCTACCTGATGCACTTGGTTGAAGAACACCGTCAGGCAACCGTGTATGGCGTTCGTCCGACACGAATATTTAGAGAGGCTGCGACCAAGCATTTAATGGAATCGCAAAAATCCAGCCTTAAAGACGACGCCTTACATCTGAAAATACTGGATGCTTATATTGGGGATGTGTCCTTGGATTTAGTTCACATGGGCACATTGCAAGGCTTTATTCAGGCACGCCAGAAAGAAGGGGTTAAGAATAGAACCATCAACTATGCCTTACAGACCGTAAGGCATATTCTCAACCTTGCGGCGACGGAATGGCGTGATGAATATGGCTTGACCTGGTTAGTCACTGCGCCGAAAATCAAACTGCTTCCTCAAAAAGATGCCAGGGAGATTTATCCGCTTTCCTGGGATGAGCAAGACCGGTTGTTTAAAGAACTACCTGAGCATCTGCTCCGTATGGCGCTATTTAAGGTTAATACGGGATGTAGGGAACAAGAAGTTTGTGGCTTACGTTGGGAATGGGAAGTTCGTCTTCCAGAGCATAACGCCAGTGTTTTTGTCATTCCGGCACATGCTGTGAAAAACAGGATTCGCCGGGTTGTCGTTTTAAACAGTGAAGCAAGATCAGTCATTGAAGAACTGCGCGGGCAACACCCTGAATACGTGTTTACCTACAACGGCAATCGTGTTTTGACGATGAATAACTCAGCTTGGCAAAAAGCAAGAAAACGTGCGGGGCTGGTTAATAAGGCGAGAGTTCATGACTTAAAGCATACGTTCGGGCATCGATTGAGAGCCGCGAATGTTTCCTTCGAAGATAGAGAAGACTTGTTAGGCCATAAATCAAGCCGGATGACGACGCATTATTCGTCTGCCAATTTAGGCAATTTGATTGCTGCGGCTGAAAGGGTTTGCGGAATTGACTCACGCAAAAGTCACGCAACGATTTTGTAGGCAATAAAAAAGGGAATCAGCGACGTTATATGTCATTGATTCCCTTGTATTCTTTGGAGCTGGAGATGGGACTCGAACCCGCGACCGGCTGATTACAAAACCCATGCTTAACCTAATAGACTTGTTTTAACTGAATATTAATATTTTTCAAACGGTTATATGTTTAAACCTTGTGGTGGTTTCGGAGTGAACTTTAAATTTGTACTCCATAATATATAAAAATCAATAGGTTAAAAATAGGCATCATTAAGTTT
>JAUYEP010000113.1 GCA_030689765.1 Methylovulum sp. | reverse complement strand
TCACTGCCGCACAGGCAGCTTAGAAAAAAAGAGCTTATGAGATAACCCACAAGGCCCTGTTCACTGCCGCACAGGCAGCTTAGAAAGCTATCGAGCAGGGCTTTAAGTTCAGGGGTAAGTTCACTGCCGCACAGGCAGCTTAGAAAGTCACGATAACAAAGCCTTTTTGTGTCGCCATGTTCACTGCCGCACAGGCAGCTTAGAAAGTTTGTGCGCTGTGACAACAGGCTGTTCAGGCGTTCACTGCCGCACAGGCAGCTTAGAAACACTCCAGCCGCCAGCCTTTTAACACCGCTATGTTCACTGCCGCACAGGCAGCTTAGAAAATACAGCCCGCGCCGCACATACGGCAACGCCGGTTCACTGCCGCACAGGCAGCTTAGAAAAGCGCATCCAGACACAAGCCAATAGACTCAGGGTTCACTGCCGCACAGGCAGCTTAGAAAAAACTGGAAAACACCATCCGCGAGGCGCGGGAGTTCACTGCCGCACAGGCAGCTTAGAAAGTCGGGGCGGGGGCATAGCCTTTCAGCAACCTGTTCACTGCCGCACAGGCAGCTTAGAAAAGAGCGAAATCAACCGCGAATCCTTGGCGGTGGTTCACTGCCGCACAGGCAGCTTAGAAATAGATAACACACCCGATAAGGCCGCCGATGACGTTCACTGCCGCACAGGCAGCTTAGAAATGGAGAATATCATGGCTCGTAAACCAAAATCCGTTCACTGCCGCACAGGCAGCTTAGAAATACGCGGCGGTTAATTTGTAGAAGCATTCCGTGTTCACTGCCGCACAGGCAGCTTAGAAACAAACAGGGCAATCTGAGTAAATAGAAAAGTTGTTCACTGCCGCACAGGCAGCTTAGAAAATTGCGGGAATTAAATGCCGCGACATTTGACGGTTCACTGCCGCACAGGCAGCTTAGAAAAACGACAAGCCCGTGTCGTGTTGGAGTCTCAGGTTCAATCGGTTTGCTTATCAACAAAGTCGAGTTCGGGGTGGATATTCATGCAAAATTACAGATTTAACCCATTACCCGAAAACTGAACCTTAGCGGAGTTCGGTGGAATGCCCCGTTAGACGAGTTGAAACTTTAGCCACCTCAATAAGATAACGAAGCGCTTTGTTCACTGCTTCATCGTTTGGAAAGGCTTCAGCAATATCTGGCTCAAGAAGCACAACATTAGTTTCATTCTTGATGTGGTTCGCGTATTTGCCACGCACAATCTCGCCAAAATCCGACCTTTTATATTCAGGTCTAAGTTCATCAGTCATTTCAGATTTAACCTTCTTCATAAATTTGCTTTTCAATGTTTGTTGCAATTCGCGCGGATATGATGCGAACTGCATTTCCCCGCTCAGTATGTGATACCGTAAGTAAGCGACCCGATGAAGAAATGCCAAATGTCACGAAACGTTCCTCTCCTTCTGAATGATCTGGGTCGTGACCGGTAGCAGAAGATAAATCTCGTAATGCGCTAGATGCTTCTTCGAAAGTTACACCATGCTTGCGTCGATTTGCTACGGCTTTCTTTGAATCCCATTCAAAATTCATGATATAGATTTTCTAACAAAGGCTTCAGTTAAACTTAAACGGTGAGACAGTGGATGGTCAAGCTTTTTCGGCGAAGGGGATGGTTATTTTGCTACCATAAGCACCGAAGTTTACAAAGATAAACCGAAACCAGAAGCCCCCTAGAACGCCTAACGTAAATGGCTTGAAGGCTGACCGCGGTCTGCTACTGGGCATTCCAGCCGTTGGGCCGCAAGTCAGCCATCATCTGCTGGCTGTTGTCCACACCCATTACTTTAAATCGGCTGGACAATTGGCCGCTTATCCCGGCCTGATGCCCGTGGGGCGGCAATCCGGCACTTCGGTATTGGGCAGGCCACGGCCATCTAAAGCTGGCCCGCCACAGATGCGTGCCATACTGTACATGGCAGCCATCGTGGCAACCCGGTACAACCCTCACCTTAAGGCACTTTACCAACGGCTACAAGAACGGGGCAAATCAAAAATGTCCGCCTTGTGCGCTGTGATGCGCAAACTGGTGCATTTGTGCTTTGGTGTCCTTAAAACCCGCAAATCCTATCAGGCCGATTATAGCGTCAAAGCTTGACTTTTAAGACGGTATCTTTGACTGGCTTGTTAGGCTCAGTAATAACCGCCAAAGCCAAACAACCACCAATCCCAATACCCGTGCCGAACACCTGTTCGCCCTCAAACAAGCCAAAGACCTTTACGACGGCTACCCACAACAACTAACCGGCTGTGGCCAACAGATCGAAAGCGGCCTAAAAGCGCTGAACCGACAGGCCGCTAATGGACGGGCGGACGCCGTGCCGCCCAAACCGGCAAAGCCCAAGAAGCAGGGCAAGAAAGCCCCCGGCCTTGACCTCAAGACCGGACTGTACCGGCTTACTGGGGTTGACCTGGCCACCATTGACGGCATCCAGAGCCATACCGCCCTGAAAGTCCTCAGCGAAACCGGAACCGGCATGGGCCGTTGGCAAAGCGCCAAACAGATTTGTTCCTGGCTAGGCCTAACCCCCGGCTGCAAAATATCCGGGGGCAAACGTCCCGGCGGCAAAACCAAACGCACCGCCAACCGGGCGGCTGCGGCTTTACGCATGGCGGTGCAAAGCCTCAGCAATTCCCAAAGCGCGTCGGGTGCCTTTTACCGAAAAAAGCGCCACCACCTCGGAGCCGCCAAAGCGACCACTGCCACCGCCCACAAACTGGCCCGAATCATCTATGCGATGCCGGGCAAGGGCACGGCCTATGAAGGCCTCGGAGAACATGCCTACGGAGAACAATATCAACAACGGGTACGTCGGAACCTCCGGCACAAGGCTAAGAAAATGGGGCTGATACTCGTCTACGCAGAAACAGGGGAGGCCGTGACGGATTAATGTAATTCAATGACTTAGGTGGGAGTTACTTGAGAGTTCGCTGCCGCACAGGCAGCTTAGTGCTGTATGGCAATAACGATACTGACAGCGAGGCGGATTTTTCCATCCTATTGACGGGTGTGGGTGGCTTGGTGGCTTTTGTGTTGTAATTCGTATCGCGTATCGTTCCCACGCTCCGGCGTGGGAACGATAAAACTTGTTTTATGTCATTTCCTAAATGAAAAAACAACAATCCATTATCTGGCTTAAATTGCTGTTGGGACTATTCCATTTCGTCCGCAAACATCCCGTTTTGTTATTGGTTATTGCCACGTTGGGCTTGGGCGGCTACGCTTATGAAATCAAGCTGGCCCGACCTGCACTGCTTTATCAAGGCGAACCGCAAGCGCTGTCTCCAACAAATAGTGACACTTGGTTCCGCATATTTCGCAATCATGGCTTTATCCTGGGTTATTCGGATTTGCGCGGCAACCCGCTGTGGGTGGAATATGCGCTAACGCCAGACGCAGCAAGTAAACCTTCATTAAAACGCCCCAGCCGCTTTGAAACAGATTGGCGCAGCATTAACCGCGTCAGTCACGACAGTTATAAAAAGAGTGGTTATGACCGCGGGCACATGGCGCCAAATTACGCCATCAGCCATCTTTACGGCAAACAGGGACAGGCGGACAGCTTTTTGATGTCTAATATCACGCCGCAAAAACCTAATCTGAATCAGAAGTTGTGGCAGCGCTTGGAAGAAGTGGAAATCAACACGTTTGCAAAATTATTCGGCAAAGTCTGGGTCATCACGGGGCCTGTTTTCAAGGGTTCTATCGAGCGCCTGGAATCGGACTGGACGGTAGAAATACCCGATGCGTTTTACAAAATTTATCTTACTGAATTTACACCAGCAACAAAGCCGGTCGCGCTAGGCTTTTTAGTCCCGCAAACGGTAAACGGCAAGGAGCCATTGACGCAATTTGTGACGAGTATCGATGCCATAGAAGCGCAAACCGGACTGGATTTCTTTGCCGATTTGGACGATAGCATCGAAAAAAACTTGGAAGCGGTAATCGACGGACAACCGTGGCATTTGCAATCGGTTAGCCGTTTACCTTCACGTTATTACAGCGGTTTCATTCTTCATTAAGGCTAGCCACTCAAGTTGGGACAGGACGAACGGTTAAGCCTTGTCCGTACCCGACTTAAATTATTAACGACAAATGAAACCGCTGTAAATGTTTCATCACGCGGGTTACGTTCATTGCAGAAAGCCAATCCGATACTGCTCTGTTATACTTTACCCAGCGGTGCAGCTACCCTGCACAAGATAAACACTCAACTGGAGCACAAACAATGAACGACACTATCTCAAACAACGCCATCATTTACGCCACGCTCGCGCTTAATAGCGAGGTTGCCCTGCAACGCGAATATCTTGAGTCGGATGATATTCCCGCTGATGAGCGTGAAAATGAAGAAGACATCCTGGGTGATCTTGAACAGGCTTTTATGGAATTTATTGATATTTACAAGGTGCGCTGTAAAGCCGACAAAGAACTGCCAACCTTGGATGAATTACTGAACAGCGAGTTGTAAAAACAGTTATGTACACGCTTTACGGCATTAGAAATTGTGATACCGTCAAAAAAGTGCGTTTATGGCTGGATCAAAACGGCATAACCTATCGCTTCCATGATTTTCGTAGCGATGGGTTAACACTGGGCTTACTGGAGGACTTTGTTGCCCGTTCAGACTGGAACATATTGCTTAACCGCAACAGCACCAGCTGGCGGCAGCTTGGCGCCGACCAGAAAGCCGATTTGACCGGACAGAAAGCGATTGAATTGATGCTAAACACCCCAACGCTGATTAAGCGCCCAATTCTGGATACTGGTGATCAACTGGTCATCGGTTTTATCGCCAGGGATGGTGTGTATGCCGCAAGCCTGTCGGGAACAGGCGCGGCGGCTGGTGGGTATATCGATTATCTACCAGGAGCGGTGCAGACAGCACCATAATCAAACCAAGTCATGAGCAACACGCTAGAACTTCTTAAAGACCTTATTTCCTGCGCATCGGTCACACCTGATGATGCCGGTTGCCAGGAAATCCTGGTTGCCCGCTTAACGCCGCTGGGATTTAGTGCGGAGTGCCTGAATTTTGCAGATACGCAAAATATCTGGCTTAGACGCGGCACGTCAGAACCATTGTTCACCTTTCTTGGGCACACCGATGTCGTGCCACCAGGCTCGCTTAACGCATGGTTGTCACCCCCTTTTGCGCCAACAGTACGCGATGGCAAGCTGTATGGACGCGGTGCAGCGGATATGAAGGGCGGCATAGCGGCTTTTATTACAGCGGTAGGACGTTTTGTTGCAGCTTTCCCAGATCATCAAGGCTCGATTGCCGTCATGATGACCAGTGATGAAGAAGGCATCGCGACGAATGGCGTTGTTAAAGTGGTTGAAGTGCTTGAGCGGCGCAACGAAAAAATAGACTGGTGCCTGGTGGGCGAGCCGTCCAGCGACAAAAAAATCGGTGATGTGATTAGGGTGGGACGGCGTGGTTCGCTGTGCGCCCGATTGACGGTTGCAGGGATTCAAGGCCATGTCGCCTATCCTGAGTTGGCAGAAAACCCTATCCACACGTTTGCACCCGCATTAAAAGCCTTGACGGAAGAGATCTGGGATCACGGCAATGCGTCCTTTCCGCCTACCCGTTTGCAAATATCTAATATCAATGCCGGTACCGGCGCGGAAAATATCATTCCGGGTAATCTCGAGGTGCAGTTTAACCTGCGTTTTTCTACCGAACTTGATGAAAGGGCCATCAAACAACGCACCCATGCCATTCTGGATCAATACAACTTTAAGTACGGTTTGCAATGGCGTTTATCCGGCAAGCCATTTCTAACCGGAGCTGGCGAATTAATCGCAGCGACCCATGCGGCTATAAAATCAGTCACCGGTTTTGAAACACGCGACGATACCGGCGGCGGAACATCAGACGGCCGGTTTATTGCGCCGACCGGCGCAGAGGTCATCGAACTTGGGCCATTGAACGAAAGTATCCATAAAATTAACGAACACATTGCGCTGGACGACCTGGAGATTTTGTCCCGCATTTATGAGCAGGTATTGGTTAATCTTTTGGCAAGACCGCCAGATTAAGATTTGCGGTTAGGAAGTTTTTATCGTTCCCACGCTATGCGCTCATCGTTATACACAAGTCCGATCTGTAAGACCCCCCCCTT
>JAUYEP010000304.1 GCA_030689765.1 Methylovulum sp. | reverse complement strand
TTTTTCCTTCTTTTCTTATAATTTTTGCGGTCATCTCTATTTTCTTAGGTTTTATGAGTTTCTGTTTAAGCTTCTATCTCAAAATATAGGAATAATGTCCATTTGTTTCTTTAGGTTGTCATAAAATTGAGGTCGCACCCTTTGCAGCAGGGTTATCAACACCGGTTTTTAGCAATACGGCATCCTGACGGGTAGGTTGCATATTTGTCCGGTGGAATAATCCAGCTTGAACCCTCGTCGATTTTGCCGTCCTTGATAACCTGGGTCGTGTTGGAATGCTTAAAGCGCCTACTGTTAGTGCAAAAGGATACCATCCAAAGTTACTTCACCTATCTCGTCATCTATAAAGTAATTATTTTCGCGTGTTCTGGTTAATTTTGCCTTGACAATACGTTGTGCCAACATTCTGCATTTTTTACTACTTATGATAGTATTCCCCGCTTTGCCCCTTTCGTGCGGGCAGTTATTTTATGATTAAACTTTATGATTAAACAGCGAACTTTAAAAAATACCATCAGAGCTACCGGCGTAGGCTTGCATACTGGGGAAAAAGTCTATTTAACGTTGCGCCCTGCCGAGCCAAATACCGGTATCCGATTTCGACGGGTAGATTTGGCTGAACCGGTGACCATCCAGGCAACACCCGGTAATGTGGGGGAAACGGTCCTTTCAACAACGTTGGTCGCTGGCGACGTAAAAATTTCAACAATAGAGCATTTGCTGTCTGCCTTTGCAGGGTTGGGCATAGACAATGCCATTATTGATGTCAGTGCCGCAGAAGTCCCTATTATGGACGGCAGCGCCGGGCCTTTTGTATTTTTGTTGCAATCAGCGGGTGTCGAAGAGCAGGATTGCCCGAAACAATATATCCGTATAAAACGCAGTGTGCGCGTCGATGAAGGCGATAAATGGGCCGCTTTTGAACCCTTTGATGGTTTTAAGGTGACGTTTACGATTGATTTTGAGCATCCCGCTTTTGAAGATGATGTCAAAACGGCGACGATGGATTTTTCATCGACGACGTTTGTAAAAGAAGTCAGCCGCGCGAGGACTTTTGGTTTCATGAAAGACATTGATATGTTGCGGCAAAATAATCTGGCTTTGGGCGGCAGCCTCGATAATGCCATTGTCGTTGATGATGACAAAATTCTCAATGAAGATGGTTTGCGCTGTGCAGATGAATTTGTCAAGCATAAGATCCTTGATGCGATTGGCGATTTATATTTGTTGGGGCATAGCTTGATCGGTGAATTTACCGGTTATAAATCAGGGCATGGTTTGAACAATAAATTATTGCGCACGTTGTTGGATGATAAAGGGGCGTGGGAGATGGTCACCTTTGATGAGGAAGAAGATGCGCCAATTTCATTTATGCAGGCAGCGCAATCACCAAGACCAGAAGCCTAACACTTCAATTTTTACCGGACAGCCGTTGCAGTGTTGCGCTTAATTTAAGTAGTGCCTGCTGTAATTGATGGTCTCGGACAATCAGGCTGTCGTTACGCATAGCCTCTATTGTTGTTGCCGAAGGAATCTTCGCTTTTCGCGTGGTAGTTGGGCTAACCCCAGTGGATTCGGTAACGATTTTAATCTGTATTGTTTCGACAGGTTCAGGGCTTTGCTGCGTAATACCCGCCAAAATAATCGTGCTATAAAAACGCAGTTGGGTCGCCCAGATAGCCGAGTCAGTATAAATCAGCAGCTTTTTATCTTTGATTAGGCAATGTCGGGTCTGTTTTGCCAAGGTGTCTGGCAAGACGGCTTGGATATGCTGCAATATCCGCTTTTGTTGTTGAATCTGCTGGTGATAGTAGGCGATTGTTTTGTTTTGGCATGACAAAGGCGCATTAAACGGGCTTGATTTTTTTAGCATGGATGGTTTAGGGTGATTTATATGGCTTTCACAGCCAGGTAGGTCGGAATAAGCCTGTTTGAGCGCAAGCGAAAACGGGTGTTTCCGGCACAACGGGGTGCATTGTGCCGGAAATACCCCCATGCGCTACGCTTGTATTGCGGTAGAGACGCAAAATCTTGCGTCTCTACCGATAATCCCCCATCGAGTTAAAGTTCAAATACCGATAAGTGTCTTCTGCGGTTGCATTGATTTGTCCCGCATACTGCATATATTCCTCAACGCTGGGAATGCTACCTAGAATCGAACACACGGCGGCTAATTCGGCTGAAGACAGATAAACATTGGCGTTATTACCCAAACGGTTCGGGAAATTACGGGTTGACGTAGAGACAACAGTGGCATTTTCCGCAACCCGCGCCTGATTACCCATACATAATGAACAGCCCGGCATTTCCAGTCGTGCGCCGACTTTGCCGAAAGTATCGTAATAGCCTTCTTTAGTCAGTTCTGTTTCATCCATTTTGGTGGGTGGAGCAATCCATAAACGGGTTGGCAATTCACCTTGTTGCTTATCCAACAGTTTACCGGCGGCGCGGAAATGACCAATGTTGGTCATGCAAGAGCCTAGAAAAACCTCGTCTATTTTTATTCCGGCAACAGCAGACAGCGGCTTGATGTCATCTGGGTCATTCGGGCAGGCCAGTAATGGTTCTTTGATTTCATTCATGTTGATTTCAATGACTTCAAAGTATTCGGCGTCGCTATCGGCTTCCAGTAAAACTGGATTCGCCAGCCAGTCTTCCATTGCCTTGATGCGGCGTCCTATCGTGCGCACATCGCCGTAACCCTGCGTAACCATCCAGTTCAGCAGGGTAATGTTCGAATTCAGGTATTCGCGGATCGGGGCTTCATTTAAACGGATCGTACAGCCGCCTGCGGAACGCTCGGCTGACGCATCGGATAACTCAAAAGCTTGCTCAACTTTTAAATCAGGCAAACCTTCAATTTCTAAGATCCGACCCGAAAATACGTTTTTCTTGGCCGTTTTTGCAACGGTCAACAAGCCTTTTTGAATCGCAACGTAGGGGATTGCATTGACCAGGTCACGCAAGGTAATGCCTGGCTGCATCTGTCCGGTAAAGCGCACCAGCACCGATTCAGGCATATCCAACGGCATTACGCCTGTTGCGGCGGCAAAGGCAACCAGGCCGGAACCGGCCGGAAAGGAGATGCCGATAGGGAAGCGCGTGTGCGAATCGCCGCCCGTGCCGACGGTGTCGGGCAATAACATGCGGTTCAACCACGAATGGATAATGCCGTCACCAGGGCGCAACGACACGCCGCCGCGGTTCATGATGAAATCGGGCAGCGTGTGCTGCATAGTGATGTCTACGGGTTTGGGGTATGCCGCCGTATGGCAGAACGATTGCAGCACCAAATCGGCAGAGAAACCCAGGCACGCCAAGTCTTTTAATTCATCGCGGGTCATGGGGCCGGTGGTGTCTTGCGAGCCGACGGTGGTCATGTGTGGTTCGCAATAGGTGTTGGGGCGCACACCTGCGGCACCGCAAGCTTTGCCGACAATTTTTTGCGCCAGGGTATAGCCTTTGACCTCCAGGGATGGAGGGAATGCCGCAAGATTGCAGGAGCCATCGCGGCGGCCACTGTCTTTCCCGTCAGTCGGTCGGATAAAGACAGTTGAAGCAGGCAAACCTAATGCCTCACGCGCACGATCGGTCAAGCCGCGTCCGATAATCAACGGGATACGCCCGCCGGCACGGACTTCATCGAGCAACACATCGGTCTTTAATGCAAACTGACAAACGATTTCGTCACTGTCATGGCGTTTGACCACGCCTTGATACGGGAAGATGTCGATCACATCGCCCATCAACATGCGCGTGACATCGCACTCGAACGGCAATGCGCCGGAGTCTTCCATCGTGTTGAAGAAAATCGGCGCGATTTTACCGCCGATACAAACACCGCCTTCGCGTTTGTTAGGGATGAACGGGATGTCATTACCCATAAACCACAGCACCGAATTGGTGGCAGATTTGCGTGACGAACCCGTGCCAACGACATCGCCAACGTAGGCCACCGGAAAGCCTTTTTGTTTCAACTCATTAATTTGCTGTTCGGCATGGGTAATGCCTTCGCGCGGTATTTTCAGCATGGCTTTAGCATGCAACGGAATGTCAGGACGCGACCACGCATCCGGTGCTGGGGATAAATCATCGGTATTGGTTTCGCCGGTGACTTTAAAGACAGTGACGGTCAGTTTTTCTGGCACAGGCGGCTTACTGGCAAACCACTCAGCCTCAGCCCAGGATTGCATCACCTGTTGGGCGTAAGCATTACCTGCATCGGCTTTAGCTTGCACATCGTGGAAAGCGTCAAACACCAACAAAGTGTGTGCCAGGGCTTTTGCGGCAATGGGGGCAAGGTCGGTGTTGTCCAGCAAGTCAATTAATGGTGCAACGTTATAGCCGCCTAACATCGTGCCTAATAATTCGGTTGCATCTGCAGCCGTCAGAATGGGTGAAGTGGTTTCGCCTTTAGCGATGGCCGCCAAAAAGCCAGCTTTAATATAGGCGGCTTCATCAACGCCAGCCGGGATACGGTTAGCCAGCAAATCGAGCATAAACCCTGCTTCGGCAACTTCCTGCGGTTGTGTAATAAGTTCGTACAATGCGGCAGTTTGTTCGGCATCAAGCGGTTTCGGGACTACGCCTTCAGCAGCACGTTCTGCGACATGTTTACGGTAGGTTTCTAGCATCGGTGGACTCCTGGGAGATGATTTAAAAGATGATTTTCGGGAATAGGGGGCTTTCTAATCCGATTTGGAATCGCTCAGAATAAACTTTACCTATAAACCGTAAACCAATTTGTCATAATAATCAAAATAGTTTGAACTTGTTGAAGCTTTATAATCTGGAGTTTTCTTTTACCCGATGTTCAAGTTTTTAAATTTGCTGCGATGGCCTTTTGAAAAAATCATAGTAGCCCTGCACTGTAATGATGCTACCGGTTTATGGCTGCCCTACGTGATTTGTCAGGAAAAATGTAATTTTTTCAACTTGACGTTTTTATGCGTGTGCCCTGCACCGATAATTTAATAGCCGTATCAAAGAACGGTATTTAGATATAATGCAAAACATATTTTGACCCGAACTGTACAGGTAACCTTATGACATTAGTATCCGACACTTTAATGGCGTTACAACGCTATATTGAAACCCAAGTCACCCGAGTAACCGCTAGTGAGTTTTATCAAAATTTGTTGGCCATGCCTTTCTTAAAACGCTGGGCAATCCTCTTTGGATTGTTTTTATTATCACAGTTGCTAGTGTTTGGCGGTTTGTACCTGGTGTTTGGCAAGATTGTTGTCATCGGTTTTTTTGCCAGCATATTGGCAGGGCTAGCCACAGGCGTTGGCGCTTTGCCCGCACTGTTTTTTAAAAATATTTCCAACAATTTATTCAATGGCATGTTAGGCGCGGCGGCAGGTGTGATGCTTGCGGCAACGGCATTTTCGTTGTTGGTTCCGGGTATAACGTATGCCAATCTGCTCTGGCCGGGCAATGGTATTTATATTGTTTCGTTAGGTATGTTAGTCGGAGCCTTTTTTTTGCATTATGCCGACCGCCAGTTGCCTCATGTGCATTTTGACAGCGTTTCAGACAAGCATCTGAATTCATTGAATAAGATATGGTTATTCATTATTGCAATCACGATCCATAACTTTCCTGAAGGCATGTCGGTAGGGGTAAGTTTTGGCTCTGGGGAGATGAAAAATGGCGTTGTTCTGGCGATTGCCATTGCCTTGCAAAATATTCCAGAAGGCCTGGCGGTAGCGCTGCCTTTGGTGGGGTTGGGTTATAACAAATGGCGGGCAGTCGGCATTGCCACACTAACCGGTCTGGTTGAACCTGTAGGCGGTTTGCTGGGCATTACGATGGTCACTGTCTTTCAGCCTATCCTGCCGATAGCCATGGGCTTTGCCGCAGGCGCGATGCTATTTGTGATCAGTGAAGAGATTATCCCTGAAACCCATGCTAATGGTCGCTCGCGCTATGCGACATTCGCTTTAATGGTAGGCTTTATCATTATGATGGTTTTGGACAATATGCTGGGTTGAGAGGTTATTTTTGATCGAAATACCTTGCTGGTCTGAAACCTCCCCCTTCAGCATAAGTATCTACACAAGTTTATTTATTAAAAATCATAGTGTTAAATAAATAATCACGTTATTTCATACAGATAACTGCTGTTTCAAGCC
>JAUYEP010000102.1 GCA_030689765.1 Methylovulum sp. | reverse complement strand
GAGGCACACACTAAACATGAAAAGCTGTAAGGCAGGATTTCTTGTCAAGTGGAAAGCCTTAAGAATAACTCGCCGCAGGGTGTAATAACTATACTATAAATATAGTGGCCCCCGAAAACCGGACGGCAGTGAATTCCCCTGGTTGGTGAAATGTCCAGAGTAACTATTCAGTTCCCCTCTTTGAAAAAGAGGGGTTAGGGGAGATTTTCTTTAGATACGCCCCCTCGCGTTGCTCTCCCCCTCGATCTCCCTTTTTCAAAGGGGGAGGTGAATGCTTACTGTCCAGAACCTGGCTAATTTGTGCAAAACGGGCCTATTTACATCTTTAAAACCTTGCCACATAAAGTTGGTAATTCAGGCGCTTTTTCGGGTACCGGTTTTTTAATTGCCGGTTTTTTGGCTTCTGCTGAAAACCACCATGCCAGCCCAGCGTCGCAGCCATCGCCTGGGGGCAGGGGTTCTTGTCCGGCACACTGTTTATTACCTATAGGACATTTCAGGCGGACATGGAAATGGTCATCATGCTTCCACCAAGGCCGGATTTTTCTCAGCCAGTCGCGTGCGGTTTTACGCATACATAATTCACGTTTTACACTGGGATTGACGAAAATACGGTCAACTTCAGGCATTCGTGCTGCCGCTTCCAGCACTTTTTCATTGGCCCGTGACCATTGTGCGTAATCTATATTATCCGAGTTGTCAGCCAGCACCGAAGAGGCGCTCCAGGTTTCACGTTCATTAGCGCTCAGAATCCGGCTTTCTGCCTGTTTTGACAGTAAAAACCAAATGTCCACATCAAGTCCGGTTTGGTGGCTGCGATGCCCGCTTAACGTAGGGCCGCCGCGTGGCTGTCCCAGATCGCCGATCAGTAATACCCCCAGACCCTGCATAGCGGTTGTTTGGCCGAGTTTTTCTATAAACTGTTTCAAGTCGGGATGACCATAAACGCGGTTTCGGGACAAACGCATCACTTGATAACCCTTGCCATTAGGCGACAAGGATGCCGCGCCGCTCAGACAGCCGCCATTATACGTGCCGATGCTTTGCGCAGTAGCGCCAATTTGTGCTGGCGTACCCACCATTGCCCATTTATTTGCGGGGCATCCGGTATAAATAATGGGTAATAACAGGCTGATAAGCCATAACAATATAATTTTTAACACATCATAACCTGAAATAAACGCAGTTAAAGGGCAGTTTATTTTACACTACTTACCCCCGCCGGGGAGGGCATACAGAATGTCAGATAAATGTAAAACCTTGCCGTAAAAAATGACTTTTTGACGGGGTCGAATGATATGGTATATTCGCTATGAATGAGAATGATTATTGATTGTCATTCTTTAGTTTTTCAGTATTAACTCCACGGTGGGTTTAAGGCGGGTTTATGGCGATTAGTTTAAAAAATCTTAATGTGGGCGACCTAGGAAAAATAATAGGTTTCGATCAGGCCGGTAAGGCGTATCGTAAGCGTTTACTGGCTATGGGATTGACTCCGGGGACGGCATTTAGCGTGACCCGGTTTGCACCGTTGGGCGACCCTGTCGAAATCAAATTGCGCGGTTTTTCGTTAACGCTACGTAAAGATGAAGCGGCGGTGTTGCTCATAGAGAAGCTGTAATGAAACCTGATTTTACCGTAGGCGTTGTCGGCAATCCCAACTGCGGAAAAACGACATTATTTAATGCACTCACAGGCGCCAAACAGCATGTTGGCAATTGGCCGGGCGTCACGGTTGAGAAAAAAACAGGTGAATATCCGTTTGCCGGTAAGCTTGTCGAATTAGTTGATTTGCCAGGGACTTATTCTCTGGAAGCCGCTGATGACCAGGTTTCATTGGACGAGAAAGTCGCAAGGGATTATGTGGCCTCAAGGCAAGCTGATTTAATCATCAATATTATTGACGCCTCCAATATAGAGCGGAACCTCTATTTGACGTCGCAATTGATCGAAATGCGCGTACCGATGATTTTAGTGCTCAATATGATGGACGCCGTCAAACAACGCGGCATTAAAATTGATATTGAGGTGCTTGCCGGACAATTAGGTTGTCCGGTGGTGCCTATTTCAGCATCAAACCGGCATGGCATAACGGCTTTGAAAGAGGCCGTCAATCGTGCGGCGGTCATGAAGCCGATACCTTCAGCCCAAATTATTTATACCCAAGCGTTGGAGAACGCCATTACCGAACTCGCGCCCAGTATGAGCAATATTGCCGGACAATATCCCTGCGATTTGCGCTGGCTAACGATACGTTTGCTCGAAGATGACACTTTGGCTAAACATATTGTCGGTACGGAACATGTACAAACGGTTTTAGCCCTGCAGCAGCGCGTGGAAGCACAAACGGATGATGAAATCGATATTCTTGCCGCAGATGCCCGCTACGGATTCGTCAACGGACTGACCCAGAGCGCAGTTTGCAAAATCAATGAAGTGAGCCGGCATACCACGGAGCAGATTGACCGTATCGTGCTGAACCGTTTTCTCGGTATCCCCGTTTTTCTGTTCGTGATGTACGCGATGTTCATGTTCACCATCAACATTGGCAGCGCCTTTGTGGATTTTTTTGATCAAGCGGTCGGTGCATTATTAGTCGATGGTTTAAGCGTGGTGCTGGCTGGATTCACACCGCAATGGTTGGTTGTCCTGATTACCAAAGGTTTGGGTGGTGGGATACAGGTTGTGGCGACATTTATCCCCATCATCGGTTTTCTGTTCCTATTTTTATCGGCGCTGGAAGATTCAGGTTACATGGCGCGGGCGGCATTTGTTATGGACCGGTTCATGCGGATGATTGGTTTGCCGGGAAAATCGTTTGTGCCGATGATTGTCGGCTTTGGCTGTAATGTTCCGGCAATCATGGCGACGCGGACGCTGGAAAGCCAACGCGACCGGATTTTGACCAATCTGATGAACCCGTTTATGTCTTGCGGCGCAAGATTGCCTGTTTATGCGTTATTTGCCGCCGCTTTTTTTCCGGTTGGCGGTCAAAATCTGGTGTTTGGTTTATATCTATTAGGCATAGCCGTTGCCGTGCTGACCGGATTAATCATGCGCCATACCATGTTTAAGGGGGAAACGTCGCCTTTTATTATGGAATTGCCCGCTTACCACATGCCAACAATAAGCGGTGTTTTTATAAGGACTTGGGACAGGCTCAAGTCCTTTTTATTTAATGCGGGTAAAGTCATCGTGCCGATGGTCTTGGTGTTGAATTTTTTAAATGCGCTGGGAACTGACGGCTCATTTGGTCAGGAAAACAGCAACAAATCGGTGTTAAGTGAAATTGGCCGAAGTTTGACACCTGTTTTTAAACCGATGGGGCTGGCAAACGACAATTGGCCGGCGACGGTCGGTATTTTTACTGGCATATTAGCCAAAGAGGCGGTGGTGGGGACGCTGGATGCTTTGTACAGCCAGCTTGCCAGCGATAATTCAGGTGCTTCCGATGCGCCGTTTAACCTTAAAGAAGCGTTAATCAACGCGAGCCTGACTATTCCTGAAAATCTACGCGCTGTTGCAGATAACCTGTTGGATCCATTAGGGCTCAATATCGGCACCGTCAGTGATATGGCCTCTGCGGCGAATGAGCAGGAAGTCAAGGCCGGCACGTTTAAAGCGATGCAGCAGAGTTTTGATGGAAAAGCCGGTGCGTTTGCCTATTTACTGTTTATTTTACTGTATGCGCCCTGTGTGGCGGCAACAGCGGCAATCTACAGGGAAACCAATCTGGGCTGGACGTTGTTTGTCGTGTTTTGGACGACAGGGATTGCTTATATGGCGGCGGCTATTTTTTATCAGGCGATGAGTTATAGCCAGCACCCGTATTATTCGCTGGTGTGGATAAATGGGCTAATTATGGCTTTTGTACTGGTGTTGTTCGGTTTATGGCTAACGGGAAAGGTCATGTATGCAGCAGGCGAAAAACGCAATCAGGGGATTTTGTAATGATATTATCGGAACTGCGAAGTTATCTAAAACAACAGCATCGGGTGGCATTACGGGACTTAACCACTCATTTCAACATGGATGCCGACGCATTGCGCGGTATGCTAGGAAAATGGATCAGCAAGGGCAATGTCCGTAAAATGCCGTTGGAATCATCGTGCGGTACGCGTTGTTGTAAATGTGACCCTACTCTGACAGAGCTATATGAGTGGGTGGATAAGGGCTAAAGCTACAGTAGCGCTGTAGGACGGTTTCGCGACAGCAAGCCGTCATTGGTGCGCCCCCAAATGGCGGATTGCCTAACGGCGAATCCGCCCTACATTTATCCATTTTACGGGTTGTAGAGACGTTGCATCGCAACGTCTTTGTCGGATACCTTGCGTAATCCGTAGACGTAGCGGTGCTACGTCTCTACACAACTGTAGTTTTGCGACAACGGGCCGCCATCGGTGCGCCCCCAAATGGCGGATTGCCTACAGTTCTAAAAAATCCAGTATACAGGCTACAATAAAAGTTTGGGTGGGTTGACGCTTCAAAAAATTCAGTCCTACTGGAAATTAACGGCTATCTATGTGTAATATGTCGCCCAATTCAACACCAAAACCAACCGGAACTTCTGACATCCCATGAGTAAAGCAATTGTTTTAACAGGTATTACCACAACAGGCACACCGCATTTAGGCAATTATGTCGGTGCTATCCGCCCTGCTATTGCTGCTAGCAAGGATGCACAGGTTATGCCTTTTTATTTTCTTGCCGATTACCACGCGCTGATAAAATGTCAGGAACCGGAACGGGTCAGGCAGTCCAGTCTGGAAATCGCCGCGACTTGGCTGGCGTTAGGGCTGGATACGTCGAATGCGGTGTTTTACCGGCAATCCGATGTGCCGGAAATTATGGAATTGGCCTGGATGTTGGCCTGCGTCGCATCGAAAGGCTTGATGAACCGGGCCCACGCTTACAAGGCGGCGGTTGCTGATAATGAACAAAGCGGTGAGAACGATCCCGATAAAGGCATTACGATGGGCTTGTTTAGTTATCCAATACTGATGGCTGCGGATATATTGATGTTTAATGCCAATAAAGTGCCGGTGGGCAAGGACCAAATCCAGCATATCGAAATGGCGCGGGACATTGGCGCACGGTTTAACCATATCTACGGTGAACATTTTGTTTTGCCGGAAGCGCTTATTGAAGAACATGGCGCGACACTGGCGGGTCTTGATGGCCGTAAAATGAGCAAAAGCTATAACAACACCATACCGCTCTTTGAGCCTGAGAAAAAATTAAGGAAACTGATCAATAAAATCAAGACCAATTCTTTGCTGCCGGGAGAGCCTAAAGATCCCGAAGGCTGCACCTTATTCAGCATTTATCAGGCCTTTGCGACACCCCATGAAGTTTTCGAAATCCGCAAGCGCTATGTCGGCGGCATAGGCTGGGGAGACATGAAGCAAGTGCTGTTTGAACATATCAATGACCATATCACGCCTGCACGGGAACGTTACGAGGCGTTAATTCAGGAACCTAAATATATAGAAGGACAATTGCAGGAAGGTGCTGTAAAAGCGCAAGCCGTCAGTGCGCCTTTTATCAGGGAATTGCGTAAAGCGGTCGGAATTTCCAGGATTTCGTTGTGAGAAAGCCCAAAAAACCAAAATTCAGCGATTGGCTTCAGCAATCTTTCCTGCTGTTAGGCCATACGCCCTGGATGTGGGCGGGATATGCGCTGTTTGTCGGTGTTTTGCTGGTGATCGGGCGGCTATCACCCGCGTTGGGGATTTTTTCGGCGGTGACTTGCCTGTTTGTCGGCGTAGGGCTGGCAAAATATAGCGACCTTAAAACGTCATCAGAACATCCGGTTGGCTTTTATTGGGCGGTCAACAAGAGCTTGCCGTTAGCCGTTATCGCGGCAAGCGGCATCGTGATCTTCTGGTTTGTGTTCATGGCGATTGCCAACCTTCTTGCTGGCGAGTTTTATAAAATTGGACAATTCTTTTTTTACTGGGAATTTAACGCTGAACATTTAAGCCATAAATCCATGCGCGAGATAGCGGGATGGATTTATTCTTATGCCAATATTGCGCTGATTTTTGTGTTGCTGATGTTAAATAGCTTCGTCGGTTGGTTCACCCATCCGTTGATGCTGTTCAATAATGAAGGTTTCAGTCAGGCAAAAGAACAAAGCGACAGTGCGGTATCAAAAAATCAGGGCGCAATTTACAAACTGCTGGGTTTTATTTTTATCGAGGCGATCCTTTGTTCAACAGTAACGCCCTTGTTAACACCTGTGTTGTATGTGCTGGTTTCGATTTTGATGTATGTGTCATATAAGAGTATTTTTGAGGTCAAGTAATTTAACCACCAATAGACATCTTGTTTCCCCCTTTGGGAAAGAAATTTTTAAGGCAGAGTGCTCAGTGTTATGCTCGTTTCTTGCTAGGAATGATAAAATTATCACCATTGTGTTGAAAGCTTGATGCCCATGAAAGCAGCGGGCACGGCATAAGCAAGAATCACTTTTAAGAGGCTGTTATGCTGAAAAAAATTAAAGTCCAGGATGCTACCGTGGGAATGTATGTCCACGAAATTTGTAGTAGCTGGATGGATAATCCATTTTGGAAAAAATCATTCAAACTGACGAAAGAAAAAGATCTGAAGGCACTTGCTGATCATCAAATCAAAGAAGTATGGATCGATACCAGTAAAGGTCTGGATGTGCCTGTCGAAGCAAAGTCGGTCTCCATTGAAGAAGAAAAATTGCAAATTAACAGTGCGCTGCAACAGATTGCCGTGCAGGAAAAGAAAATCATACTGCGGGCCCCACTGAAAGATGAGCTTTTACGTGCAAAGAAAATACTGGCTGAAGCCAAAAAAAATGTTATCACGATGTTCAACGAAGTACGCATGGGCAATGCCATTAAAGTAGACCAAGCGGCTGATATGGTAGACGAAATTAATCAGTCGATCACGCGCAATCCAGATGCCCTGCTCAGTCTTGTGCGGCTTAAAACGGCTAATGACTACACCTATATGCATTCAATTGCAGTGAGTGGGTTAATGATTGCCTTGGGAAAAGAGCTGGACTTGGACAGTGCATCGCTGAAAGAAGTTGGTATGGCAGGCTTGTTGCATGATGTGGGCAAAATATTCATTCCTGGCAAGGTGCTTAACAAAGCTGGGCAGTTAACGGATGAAGAATTCGCCATAATCAAAACCCATCCCAAAAAAGGCTGGGAACAACTCAAGCTGTCCAGTGAAATAAGCGACCTAACATTGGATGTTTGTTTGCATCATCATGAGCGGGTAGATGGTAAAGGCTATCCTGATCAGCTTTCTGGCGAGGCATTGTCCCTGTTTGCACGCATGGGTTCAATCTGCGATGTGTATGATGCCATCACCTCGACACGATGTTATAAGGCGAGCTGGGACCCCGCCGAGTCGCTGCGCAAAATGGCGGAATGGAAAGATGGGCAGTTTGACGACGCACTCTTCAGTGCTTTCGTTAAAACGATCGGTATTTATCCTTCGGGAACGTTGGTAAAACTAAAATCGGGTCGCCTTGCAGTGGTTACTGAACAGACAGAGACAAGCCTGCTTAAGCCGGTGGTCAAGGTTTTTTTCTCTACCCATTCCAAGGCGCACATCCTGCCGGAACTGGTTGACCTGTCAAAATCACCCGACAGTATCAGCAACAAAGAGGATCCCCAGCAATGGGGATTCGATCTAAGGAAATTCACGGATTTCTAAACGATTTTTTTGATTGGAATGATTTTACACGTTGGAGAAATTCCATCTGTTGTATTTATCTGTCGTAATTATGGCGATAAACTCTTAGCTGGAATATCGGCCGCGTCAAAGGTTGCGAAAAAAAAATGTTCATCGTATACTCCGGATTGGCTTACTTGATCAAGCTAGCACACATCTTAAAAAATTTTTGGAGGTTATGATTATGAAATGGGAAACACCAAGTTACACTGATTTACGTTTTGGTTTTGAAGTCACTATGTATATCTACAACCGTTAATCATAACGGCTTGTAATTAAAAAGGGGTTCAATACGAACCCCTTTTTTTTGCCTGACGAACGTTATTCCCGTATTATTTCAGCCCTTTCCCCTATTTGGTTATTGAAATGAAAATCAGAGTGCTAGGCTCAGGTGCAGGTGGCGGCTTCCCGCAATGGAACTGCAACTGCCATAATTGTCACCGCCTGCGTCATAACAAAATGAACGGCAAGGCGCGTACCCAATCTTCCATTGCCGTCAGTACCGATGACAAAAACTGGCTGCTGTTTAATACCTCGCCCGATATTCGCGCCCAGCTGGAAGCCTTTCCCGCTAGTTGGCCCAAAGAAGGCGTGCGCGATACCGGCATCAAGGCCATCATGTTGATTGATAGCCAAATTGACCATAGCACTGGCCTGTTAATGCTACGCGAAGGCAAACCGTTGGAAGTTTATTGCACAGAAATGGTCAAGCAGGATCTGACGACAGGCTTCCCGTTATTTAACATGCTGGCGCATTATTGCACCGTCAATCACCATCCCGTGCCTGTCGATGGCAGCAGTTTTACGATCCCTGGCATAGATGACCTGCGTTTTTATACCCAAGCCTTAAAAAGCAAAGCCCCGCCTTATTCGCCGCACCGCCATGACCCGCATGACGGCGATAATATCGGCGTTATCATCGAACAAATCTCCACCGGCAAAAAAGTGTTTTACTCGCCTGGCCTTGGCGAAATAGAGCCACATGTTTTGGCGGCGATGAACAGTGCGGATTGCCTGCTGGTGGACGGCACATTCTGGACGGATGACGAAATGTGCACGCAAAACATCAGCCCTAAAAAATCCCGCGAAATAGGCCATCTGCCGCAATCTGGCGAAGGCGGCATGATAGACGTGTTAAACAGCGTGGGCAATAAACGCAAGATATTGATACATATCAATAACACCAATCCGATTCTGGATGAAGATTCTGAACAGCGACAAATACTCGATGCCGCAGGTATCGAAGTCGCCTATGATGGTTTGGAAATTGACTTATAAGGTATCAACATGACAACAGAAAATAACGCTTGGACAAAAGAAGAATTTGAAGCCGCCCTGCGCGGCATGGAAAAGTATTACCACATCCATCATCCTTACCATACCTTGATGAATGAAGGTAAATTGACTAAAGAACAACTGCAAGGCTGGGTCGCCAACCGCTTTTATTATCAAGTGTGCATCCCTTTGAAAGATGCCAACATCCTTGCCAACTGCCCCGACCGCGAAACCCGCGCCCTGTGGATTCAACGCATCCTCGACCATGACGGTCACCCTGGCGACCCCGGCGGCATTGAAGCCTGGATACAATTGGGCATTGCCGTGGGCCTTAGCCGCGAAGACATCACCTCATTAAAACACGTCCTGCCGGGGGTTCGCTTTGCTGTCGATGCCTATGTCAATTTTGCCCGCCGCGCCGAATGGCATGAGGCCGCCAGCTCGTCATTAACGGAATTGTTCGCGCCTAAAATTCATCAGCAACGTTTGGATAACTGGCCTGAGCATTATCCTTGGGTCGAAACCGAAGGTTACATTTATTTCCGTAAACGGCTGACCGAAGCGCGGCGTGATGTCGAGCATGGCTTGGCGATTACTTTGGATTGGTATAAAACCCGCGAACAGCAAGACCGCATGATACAAATCCTGCAATTTAAACTGGATGTGTTATGGACAATGGCGGATGCGATGTACATGGCTTATATCAACAACATGCCGCCGTATTTCAATATCCAGGATTAAAACACGATGTTTTGGTCAGAGGTCATTGACAATCCTTACCTTCAAAACTTGCCATTTAAAATCGAGTTGAATCGCTTTGGCCAGATTTTAATGAGTCCGGCCAGTAACCGGCATGGCAACCTGGAATATCGCGTTGGCCGGGCTTTAGAGCGCGGCTGCCCTGATGGTGAAATCATTATCGAATGCTCGATACAAACGGCGGACGGCGTTAAAGTCGCCGATGTCGCCTGGGCAAGCCGCGCGTTTATCAATCAATACGGTTACTGCACACCGTACCCACAAGCGCCGGAGATTTGTGTGGAGATTGTTTCGCCCTCAAATTCCGATGAAGCCATGCGTATTAAAATTGATCTTTATTTGGCACGGGGGGCGCAGGAAGTTTGGCTGGTTGATGCCGACGCTAAAGCACGTTTTTTCAGCCATGCCGGTGAGCTGGCGCATTCGCAGTGGCTGGATGTTGTTAAGTGATGATTCCGAGGTAATCCATGCAGTGGTCAGAAGTGGTTGATAATCCCTATTTTGAAAATTTACCTTTTAAAATTGAGCTAAACCGTTATGGGAAAGTTGAAATGACCCCCGCCTCCAATAAACACGGTCGCTTGCAGTCATTCATCGGTGCTTTGCTTGAACGCAAACTTAAAAAAGGCGAGGTGCTGGTTGAATGTTCAATCCAAACCACAGAAGGCGTAAAAGTCGCTGATGTTGCTTGGTGTTCCAAGGCGTTTATCAAGCAATACGGTTATGAAACGCCTTATTTTCATGCGCCAGAGCTGTGTGTTGAAGTCGTCTCGCCGTCCAATTCAAAAGAAGAAATGCTCAATAAAGTTCAACTGTATTTGCAAGCTGGCGCAGAGGAAGTCTGGATTGTATGGGAAAACGGGATTGTTGACTATTACGGCAATACGGGGAAACTGGAACAATCCGGGCATGGCATTAGTGTAAAACTGCCGATAAACTGACTAACGTCCTAAGCTCCCCTTTTACTATGATTGCCATAGATTGGATAAAACAAGCCGTGCGTGATGAAACTTATCGATATTCGCGGCATGGCGACCAAGAACGGCAAAATGATGGCTTAACGTTGGCTCAAGTGACTCAGGCATTGTTGAATGGGCGCATCATCGAACAATACGCAGACACCGGTCGAGGTGTAAGCTGTTTAGCCGCAGGGTTTGCCGATAACGGAATCCCCATTCATGTGATCTGTGGCTGTATGGGTAAGACACTGGTGGTTATTACAGTCTATATTCCTGCACCGCCTAAGTTTAAAAACCCTTTTGTACGAGGCGGCTCATAATGTCGGAACACTGCGTATTTTGTGGACACAACTATCTGGAGAGTAAAACTACGCGCTATATTTACCAAAAAGATCAGCAGATGTTAGTTGTTGAACATGTGCCTTGTTTGGAATGTACATTTTGTGGTGAGCAATACTTTGATGCTCTGGTATTAAAAAAAATTGAAAATGATTATTTCGCCATCACTCACCAGCAAAGACAACCTCAACGTGTTATGCAGATTGCAGTTGAAGATTTTGCCTTAATTTCTTTATGAAACCCCGCCCAATACTAAACGCTAAAAATGACCATAAACCCCGATTACCCCATAAAATTTTCCCCAACCCACCGTTTGCAATGGGAAGAAGCCCAGCAAAAAACGGTGATCCTGTATCCTGAAGGCCTGGTTGAGCTGAATCAAAGTTCAGCAGAAATCCTCAAATGCTGCGATGGCGAGCGTAAACTTGCCGACATTATCGGCGAACTGGAGCAAAAGTTTGCCACCACCGGTCTTGGTAACGATATTGCCGCTTTCCTGGAGGTCGCCTTAAAAAATGGCTGGATCCGACAATAACCTAAAGGTCATAAATAACCCAAAGCCCATGAAAACTAACATCACGCCGCCGCGTTGGTTACTGGCTGAACTCACTTATGCTTGCCCGTTGCAATGCCCTTATTGCTCCAATCCGTTGGACTATACCCAGTACAAAAACGAGCTAAGCACAGACGACTGGAAGCGCGTGTTAAGCCAGGCAAGGAAAATGGGCGCGGTGCAACTCGGCTTTTCCGGCGGCGAACCGCTAACACGCCAGGATTTGCCCGAACTGGTTAAACATGCCAGAGACTTGGGCTATTATTCCAACCTGATTACCTCAGGTTATGGCATGACGGAGGATAAAATCATCCAGCTCAAGGAAGCCGGACTTGACCACATTCAGGTTAGCATTCAGGCCAGCACACAAGAATTGAATGACCATCTCGCCGGTACGGCATCGTTTGCACATAAAAAACAAGTCGCGCATCTGGTCAAAAAGCACGGCTACCCCATGGTGCTGTGCGTTGTCATCCATCGGGAAAACATCCATCAAATGCCGGAAATTTTGGCAATGGCGGAAGAATTGGGCGCGGATTACTTAGAGCTCGCCAACACCCAATATTATGGCTGGGCGCATGTCAACCGCGATGTGTTATTACCCACTAAAGAGCAGTTTGAACAGGCTGAAGCCATTGCACAGGCGTTTAAAGAAAAAGTCGCCGGTAAAATGAAAATCTATTACGTTGTGCCGGATTTTTACGAAGACCGCCCCAAAGCCTGTATGAACGGTTGGGGAACAACTTTCCTGACCATTGCGCCGGACGGCGTAGCCTTACCATGCCATTCAGCACGGCAGCTACCCGGATTGGATTGCCCGAATGTGCAAGACTTCAGTATTGAAGAAATCTGGCAGGACTCCAAAGCCTTCAATTTTTTCAGAGGCAATGAATGGATGAAAGAGCCTTGCCGCAGTTGTGATGAAAAGGAAAAAGACTTCGGTGGCTGCCATTGTCAGGCTTATTTGCTGACGGGTGACATGTACAATGCTGACCCAGTATGCAGCAAGTCGCCTGATCATGGCGTGATCCAGCAGGCGATAGATTCGGCTAGAGCCAGTGCGTCAGCGGTTTTGGAAAAACCGCTGATATTTCGCAATAGCAAGAATTCGCGGCACTATTTGTAATTAAAAACAGAGTAATTATTCAGTTCCCCTCTTTGAAAAAGAGGGGTTAGGGGGAGGTGAATACTTACAAAACAGACAGTCCGCCGCACTTAGGGAGTCCAAAAGCTTTAGCTGTTGGCGTGCCAACATTTGGCTATTACAGCGGTTTCAATATCGGTTAGGAATGAGCATAAATTAATTTCGACACTAAGGCGATTGCTGAGATAAATTTAGCCAAAAATAAGACTGTCTAAGCCCGAACATGATTGAACCCTA
>JAUYEP010000096.1 GCA_030689765.1 Methylovulum sp. | reverse complement strand
TGAGATCAAAGCCGGGCCATCAAGCTGGCTGGCGAAAGCGATTAACCAACATAAAGGCCCAGACCCCGAACGCTTCAACAAGATGGCTGATGAGGGCTGGGATGAGTGAACGCATCAATTTAATTTAATGGACCACGAAAGGCACAGAGGACACGAAGTTTTTATTTCACGCAATATCGTTTTACTTCGTGACCTTCGTGTCCTTCGTGGTTAAAACCCACTTACAATAAGGAGTAACTACATGAGCACAGCCACCCTAGTCGTACCTGAAGACGATGCCAATTTATCATCCGACATCGTCAAAGATTACATCAAACAATTACGCGCCATTGACACTTACGACACCTACGCCGGTTGGTCGGAAGCGAAAATCATCGACCCGGTCGTGTTGACCAAAGCGCGCAAGCAAGCCATTCCGGTTATAGGCGATCCCGATGAAATCACCATCGCCCGGCTGAAAGCCTATTACAACTCGATTGCAACCTTGATTGAGAAAAAATCCGGCCTGATGGCGGCGCCGATTGTGCATCTGAGCCACGAGGGTTTTGGTCGTGCTTTAATCATGGTCGGCAAATTGGTGGTGGTCGATAAAATCCTGCGTGACACCCACCGTTTTGGTTTTTCCAGCCTGGAAGACTTGGTTGAAAAAACCGATAAAATCATCGAAAAAGCGTTAGGCTTAATCGAAACATATAACGCCGCAGCGACCGACTGAGGAGGCTTGCCATGTCCGACGAAATAAAGAATTTGGAAAAAGACGTCAAAAAAGCCAAACGCTTGGCGAGTGAACAGGCGATGGAATTGCATGATTTGATCGAAGACCGCCTGCCGGAAGCGTACGACGAATTGCTAGGCATTGCCAACGCCACTTATGTCGCCTGTAAAAACTGGGACGAGGCCAATAAAAAACTGCTTGCAGCGCTTGCTGAAACGGCCTGAGGGAGAGCGCCATGTCTGAATTTGTAACCGGTATAACTTTTGGTGGCACGGCGTGGACGCCGGCTTATGTCACCGACATCAACCAAAAAACCTGCATCGGTTGCGGACGCTGTTTTAAAGTCTGCCCGCGCGATGTGTTTGATTTGGTGGAGAAAGCGGAAGCACTCGATCCAGAAGATTTTGATGACGATTACGGCGATTTTGAAGATGAAGATGACAACAGCATGGTCATGAGCATCAAGAACGCGCTGGATTGTATCGGCTGCGAAGCTTGCTCGAAAGTATGTCCGAAGGACTGTTTTACCCACGAGCATAAAATCGCCGCTTAATTTGTAAGATGGGCTGACGTAAGGTAGCCCGTGGGAGTAAAAAATCATGATTTTTTGCTCCGAATAATGTGTGCGTGTAAATTAAAATTTCACAGGAAAATCACCATGCCCAGACCCGATAAACACGTTTTTGTCTGTACCCAAAACCGCCCGCAAGGCCATCCACGCGGCTCTTGCGCCAGTTCCGGCTGCGCCGAAGTCATGAATGAATTCATGAACGAAATACAAGCCAGGAACCTCTTTGAAAAAATCGCGCTCACCAACACCGGCTGCATGGGGCCTTGCATGATGGGGCCTAGCGTGCTGGTTTACCCGGAAGGCGTGATGTACGGCAAAGTGCAAAAAGACGATGTTAAAACCATCATCGAACAACATCTAATCGGCGGCGAACCCGTTGCAGATTTAATAGTGCCTACCGAGATTTGGTAATGGGTCAAGTTGCATTTGTAGACGAGCGGGTGCTGTTCAGCCCGAACATACCCGCCGAAGTTAACCAGCTTCTACAAGCCGCTGTTGCCGCCAGCCCGATTGACCAAGGCCGTGCCGAAAAGCTGTTTTTACAAGCGCATGCAATGGATAAGCAGTGTTTGCAAACCTATTTCGCTTTGTATAAATTTTATTTTTTCCAAAAACGTCTCGCCGATGCCGAACGGTTGGTTATCGCAGGTCTGGAAGAGTCGGCACGACAAGGCGGTTTCCCATCCGATTACCGGCGGCTGGTGCAGAACCAAAATGAATGGGACTTGTATGCCAATGAAATTACGCTGTTTTATTTATATACCCTGAAAGCCTTGGCGTTTATCAAACTCAGGCAAGGTTATGACATCGACGCACAACTGGTTTTGTCACATTTGCAACAGTTGGATCCCAAAGACCTTTCGGGTGCATCGGTGATTATGGATTTAGCCGCAGGGGCTGCTGAGTAATGGAACTATCGGAACACGTCGCCACAAACCGCCCGTTGGCAGAATGCGCCTGCCAACGGTTGAATGAAGAAATCAACAAACTGGGTTTTTCTGCAACCGACATCAAGCATTATCCACATTACGATGAAGCCAGTTTTGTGCTCATCAAAGACCCGTTCACAGGCGGACAAAATTTAAGCTGCTATTGGTACGATGAACTTAAGCAACGGATCGGCAGGCTTCAATTTAACAGTGATGGCAGTTTTTATGCGGAATTTGATGTCATCAAACCCCATCCCAGTAAAGCCAAGTGGTTTGTTGAGGGCGTCACCGCTTGGGGTAATGCGGGCAACATTAAAGCCGAAGCCAAATTGCTGCCCATGCCCAGCTAGCCGATAACTTTAATCAAACAAAGCCACCGCCTTGATTTGCGCCCACAACATCATGCCGGGTTGCAGCGCCAGGTTATGCAAGGAACGGCGGGTAATCCGCGCCAGCAACGGCGTACCGGCGGCATCCAGACGCACCAGGACATTAGCGGGGTTATCGGTGTCTGCAACAGCAATGACGCAGGCAGGGATGACATTTAAAATACTGCTATTGTCAGACCGTTCCAGATTAAGGCTGACATCGCGGGCATGGATACGGCAACGCAAGCGGCTGCCTATCGCCTTGGCCTGGCGGCTAACTAACAGGGCGCCACCGGCAAAATCCAGACGGCTGAGATGGTCGCTGTCATCATGCCCGCCAATGACGGTATCAATGACCACACCCGCATCATCGGCAAATGCCGCAGGCAAGTCGATACGGGCCAGCGTCTCCTGCAAAGGCCCTGCCGCGACAACTTTACCTTCGGCAAGCAATACCAGATGGTCTGCCAGACGTGCGACTTCATCAGGGGAATGGCTGACATAAAGCATAGGAATGTCAAGGTGATCGTGCAGCCGTTCAAGATAGGGCAATATTTCGGCTTTGCGTTTTAAATCCAGCGCGGCTAAGGGTTCATCAAATAACAACAGCTTAGGTTTGGATAATAATGCCCTGGCAATGGCGACACGTTGGCGTTCACCACCCGACAAATGCTCAGGCCGACGCGGCAATAAACCGGCAATATCCAGCCATTCAACCGCCTGTCCAAAAGCTATGCCCTGCCCTTTTGCAGCGCTGCGTTTTAATCCATAGTATAAATTATCACGCACAGAAAGATGGGCAAACAGGCTGGCTTCCTGAAACACATAACCCAAAGCGCGCTTATGTGTCGGCACAAAAATCCCTTTGCTGTCGTCTTGCCAAACCTCGCCGTTAATCTTGAGATAACCGTCCGTAGCCCGCTCCAAGCCAGCCACGACCCTCAAGCACGTCGTCTTGCCTGAACCTGAATGTCCGAACAATGCACTAATGCCGCGCCCCGGCAGGTCAAGATTGACATCCAGGGCAAACCCCGGATAACTGATTTTAAAGCGGGCATTAAGCCTATTGTCCATAATCAACGTTGCCCGTGGTTTGGGTTTAGCCTATACAACAAAAACAACACCACAAAAGAAAACACCAGCAGGCAGGCTGCCAGCCAATGCGCTTGAGTGTATTCCATCGCTTCCACATGATTGTAAATTTGCACCGACACCACCCGCGTTTTATCAGGGATGTTTCCGCCCACCATCAAAACAACGCCAAATTCACCGACGGTATGGGCAAACCCCAGCACCGTAGCCGTCATAAAGCCATGACGGGCCAACGGAACAACAACACTGAAAAAAGCATCCAAAGGGCTGGCGCGTAAAGTGGCGGCAACTTCCAACGGCCGTTCGCCAATAGCCGCAAAAGCCGTTTGCAAGGGTTGCACGACAAACGGCAACGAATACAAAACCGATGCCACAATCACGCCGCCAAACGTGAATGGCAAGACCCCTAACCCCAATTCAGTGGTCAAACGGCCGACAGAGCCGTTCGGCCCCATCAGCACCAGCAAATAAAAGCCCAATACCGTAGGCGGCAGCACTAGCGGCAACGCGACCAAGGTATTGACGACACCTTTCCAGCGCGATGGCGTGCGTACCAGCCACCATGCGATAGGTGTGCCGAACATCAACAGCAACACGGTGGCAACGCAGGCCACTTTGAGCGTCAGCAATAATGCGGCAAGGTCAGCTTCGTTTAGCATGATAGGTCTGCTAGGGTTTGCCTTTCGCCAGGCCATAGCCATATTTTTCAATAATGGACAAGGCCTTATCCGATGCCAAAAAATCCAGTAAGGCTTTTGCAGCCGGGTTATCGGCGCCGGTTTTCAACAAGATGGCATCCTGGCGGATGAGCGCATAGTTATCCGCCGGGACAATCCAGCCAGAACCCTCGCCGATTTTACCGTCCTTAATCACCTGGGACAGTGCAATAAAGCCCAGCTCGGCATTGCCGGTACAGATAAATTGCTGGGTTTGGGAAATATTTTCACCTAGCACCAGCAACGGCTTCGTGCGCCCTTCCAATCCCAGCCCGTTTAATACCTCCAAAGCCGCGGCGCCATAAGGCGCGAGTTTGGGGTCGGCTATTGCCAGATGTTTATAATTACCTGCCGATAACACCTTGCCTTCCGCATCGATGTAACCCAGTTTTGCCGACCATAACACCAGCTTCCCCAAGGCGTAGGTAAACTGGGTGCCAGCAACGGCAAAGCCCGATTCGGTGAGTTTTTCCGGCTTTTTTTCATCCGCCGACAAAAATACCTGAAACGGCGCGCCATTTTCGATTTGCGCGACAAATTTGCCGGACGCGCCAAAAGACAACTCGGCACTGTGACCGGTGGTTTTTTTAAACTCGAGGGCAATTTCTTCCATCGGCTTGGCAAAATTGGAGGCCACCGCGACCAACACCTGGCCCGCCAGGACATTTGCGGTTGGCAGTAACACAACCAGCATCAACAATAATAAGCGCTTCAATATCTGCAATAACATAATCAACTCCTTAACACTTATAGATGGCTGGCGGTTGCCCGCCAGGAAAATGTGCGGCGCATTAACCGGGGGATACAGACCGGTGCGCTACGGGACTTACGGGGCTTGCTTTAACATAAAAAACAAACTCACCACTTACGAAATAAGACATGCCGTGACTCGCCAGTCCGTACCATTACGACAAGCAAATTATGCACCATCAAAGCCATCCAACATCATGCAATCGTGAATAGCCGGTTTGGGTATCGCCATGTGTGGGCGACGAGTTAATGGCAGTGAAATATAAAATTGTAAGGTTTCTGACAATTGCTTACAAAATAACCGGTGTTGTTGAATCAGCCATCAATAGCCACACTGACAAAACCAATAATAAAATTCTATCTGACTGTTTAAAAAGTAAAAAAAGCAAAGGCTTAATATGGCATAAACCATGCTATTAATTTTCCCATAAGTTCTTGCACAGTCCCCTATAAAACTAAGGCAAGAACTTATGGGAAAATTAATAGCCATTCATAAGATAGGTTGTTAGCCTAATAATGCGCAAGAATAATACCATGCAGCCCAGAGTCCGTGACCCAGGACAAGGCATCTATAAAATCTACGCGCAGATTAATCCGACCGAAATCGCTTTGGCTGTTGATTAAAATGCGTCTCTGCCGCCAATTAACTCCGCCGCAATGATTTAACGTATCCAAACACAAACCACAACTTTCTACTCAGATCATCAGGAGAAAAAAATGCTTCTAGAAACCTATCAAGCTAAAGGCTTATTAACTGTCACTTTGGTCAATGGTCAAACCAGCACCCCTGGCGTGTATGCGTATCGCGGCGACTTGGTGTTAAAGGAAGGTGCGTTACGCGAAGGCTCAACAACTGACCGTAAACCGCCTGAAAAACTGTTTATCCATTCCGCATTGATTATTGAAAATGACAAAATTGTGTTCATTAACGGTTTGTTGCCCACACTCGACTTACTGCCCGTTTTTGTTGAAAAATATAAAGACGATATGGCCCCGGACTGTATCGCTTTGGTTTATGTGGAAAACATCGCTAAAGGGATGCAGGTGGAATTGGCAGGCGTCACCTATAAACTGATCCCTTTTAAGGAAGGCTTAGTCTGGAATGAAATCCTGGAAGAGCTGTATATCGAAAAGCACGAGCTAAAAAACCAATCGGCTGAAGATAAAGTCGCTATCGCTTATGCCGCTGCCAAGACCTACAACGCGAAAACACCGTTGGTTTCTTACGAAGAAGCACAAGCCAATACGATAGTCGTGGTGAAAGACGCGGCTGTTGGGGCGATTTAGAGCCGTAGGGCGGATTCGCCGCCAGGCAATCCGCCATTTTGGTTAGCACCGATGGCGGTTTTACAGCGTTCGTGAATATACATTATTCACCACGAAGATCACGAAGGACACGAAGAAAATAATCAGTTATATCAATATATTAAAACTTCGTGCTCTTCGTGTCCTTCGTGGTTATCAGCTTTATATTGAATACTTTCACAGTCTCCCAACGTTGGGGCGCGGTGATGCTGATTGACGAGGCCGATGTCTACATCAAGCGGCGCGACAACAACATTGCCATGAATGCCGTCGTCGGCGTGTTTTTACGTGTGCTGGAATACTTCAACGGCCTACTGTTTTTAACCACGAACCGTGTCGATGATATTGATGAAGCCATCGTTTCCCGTTGTATTGCCTTGATTAAATATTATCCACCGGACAGCGAAGCACGGGGCAAAATTTGGCAGGTGATGGGCGGGCAATTCAATCTCGATATAGACGCCGCGTTAATCGGGCAATTGGCACATAGCTTTCCAGAGGCGACCGGACGCGACATCAAAGGCTTATCCAAACTGGTCGCAAAATATTGCCAGCATAAAAACGTCCTGCCGACCTTAGACGTGTTCAAGCGATGCTCGATATTCCGGGGCATGTAGATATGCACTAAGTCAGCACACACAAAGCACAAGAGCCTGTTTTTGGTGCAACCCTTACAACGAATTTTATGTTTTAGTTGGGTTTAAAATCACAACTTATTGAAATACATAAAAATTAAAAACTGGTATAGTTAGTGCTTGATAATTACATACATCTCGCTTTAGTGATTTTCCTGGTGGTGTTTGGTGCCTTTAGCGTCCTATTTTCTCGGGTAGGACGCTTTTTTTTGCCTGATAATCTTGCCAAGCCTAGACCAACAAGGATGCCCGCCATTCTGGCAAATTATTTGCATGTTATTTTTAGTGACGCTTAACACCATGAAATACTGATAAAAATGGCCCATAACAACACACGAAACAACAAAGTTTATTTTTATTGTTGGCTTTACGACAATCTGCCTTCTTTAAGGACGTGCCCTAAGGAAGGATCTTCAAATCGGCACTGGGTTAAATCAGTTGTTTAGGAGTCCAAAACACGTTTTGGATGTTTTGTGTAATCCAAGTCATGCCTTGGACTCCAATCTATAGGTAGTGAAATCGTGTGTAGGAAAAATACAGGTTTAACCCACTACCTTAAAATCATTAACCCCTTATGAAATATCAAAAAATATCCGTTGCTGATGCAAAAAAACTGATGGCGGAATCCCAGCCTATGGTTCTGGATTGCCGGGATGTAAAAGACTATCAAACAGGCCACTTACAAGACGCGTTGCATGTCCATGAGGGCTTAAAAGAATCCTTAATAAAACGCGGCGATAAACAGCGCGGTTTACTGATTTATTGTTATTACGGCCATGCCAGCGAACATCTTGCCGAATTTTTTGGCGATTTCGGTTTTAAGGCCGTTTATAGCCTAGAGGGCGGTTATTCCCGTTGGAAAGAAAACCAGCAAAACGCATGATGCCGCCAGAAATTTGGGATTGGTTACAAAATAACTATTTCTCGGTAACCCAGCCGACATTAAAGGACACGGCGGGCATTTACCCGATGATCCTGGCCTGTCAGCAAGGCCGAAGCGATGTCGTCAACTTCTTGATCGCGCAGGGTGCGCCGCTCGATGACCTTGACGAATACGGCAACAATGCCTTGTGGGCGGCTTGTTATGCACAAAACAGCGACTGCATAGCGGCCTTGATTGATGCCGCCATTGACATTGATTATCAAAACCCTGCTTCCGGCGCAACTGCTTTGATTTTTGCGGCATCCAGCGGACGGGAAAAGGTTGTCGGACAACTATTGGCTGCCGGTGCCGACCCCAGCCTGAAGACCCACGATGATTTCACTGCGTTGGATTTAGCCTCCACCCGCAAAATACTCAAACTATTATCCCAGCTTTAACAAGGAGCTTAATATGGACGCACTACCCCGTGAACTTGCCCTCCGCATTGCCTTGGCATCGCGCATCTTGCCAGGCATTGATGTACCCAGGTTGCTGGGGATACTCCATGAGCGCGTTGGTTCGCCTTTGGATGATGAAAAACTCAAATCCATCACCGTCACCAACCTTAAAACTGGCCTGGGCAGCCTGGATGGCGAAGAAGATGGTGAAGACATCGGCATTGGTTTGGCGAATATCAAACTGGCTGTACGTTACCTGTGGGGCGACGAAGCGGAAGACGAAGACCTGCCGGAAATCCTGCCCTACAAAGAGGGTGATATGCCACACTCGATCCGCGTCGCCATTGGTTCCAACAGTGGTGCGTTGATTAACGGGCATTTTGGTTCCTGCATCCGTTTTTTGGTGTACCAATTATCACAAGATGATTACCGATTGGTGGACATACGCTCAACCCTTGAAGCCGATAGCGCGGAAGACAGAAACCTGTTCCGCGCCCAGTTAATTAAAGATTGCCATGTCATGTTCGTGCAATCCATTGGCGGGCCGGCGGCGGCGAAAGTGATACGTGCCGACATTTACCCGATCAAGGTTCCAGATGTCACCGAAGCGGTCGACCAATTAAAGGAATTTCAAAAAGTGTTTGATGCGCCACCGCCTTGGTTTGCCAAAGCGCTAGGGCGTTCTGCGGAGGAAAGTGCCCGGTTTAGCCATGATGTGGGGTGTTGATGCAATCGGTCGGGTATGCTGTTTGGTAGTGGGTTAAACCTGTGTTTTTCCTACACACGATTTCACTGCCTATAGTTCGGAGTCCAAGGCATGACTTGGATTACACAAAACATCCAAAACGTGTTTTGGACTCCTAAACAACAGATTTAACCCACTACCTGCTGTTTATGCCCGGCGCTCCCAGTTTTACATTGTCGGGCAACGGAAAGCGGTTGCCCGGCCTAGCCTTGTGCCGTGCGTGGTTAGCGTTGTGCAGGGTAGCTGTCCCACAACGGTTTGTAACTGCTGTCCAGCTGCGACAAGCGGTTGTTGACTTGATCCAATAATAGGTAGGCGGGAAAGCGGCTGCTGTTGCCCGCGCCATACCAATTTTCCATTTCATCGGTTAAACGGTTTTTTTCTGCAACACAATCAGCGATTTGTTGTTTCAGCCAAGTCATATTGGTGGCAGGCATCAATTCGGCGATGCGGTAGCGGACACCATTGTTGAAAATCCGTATGCCCCCCCCTTGTGCGGCAGTGTGATAGAAGGCTTTAGCATCGGTGATTTCGACCCCAGCCAGATAGTCGATGCCGAATTCGTGCAGTTGCGGCAACCACGGTACGGTCGGCCCCATCAACACGGTTTTGGCGTTGCTGGCAAGTTCCGCCAAACGCGGGAAGGTTTTGTTAGGGATGGAACTGGCGGTCAAAAACACCCAATCGGCGTTTGGCAGCAGGAATTCAGAGGCCGCATCGGGTAAATCTCCGATGCTTGGTTGTTTTTCCAATACGGTCAGTTGCATCTGGTTTTGATAGCGTTCTATGCCTGGATAATGACCGATGACCACTACTTTTTGCTGGTGCAGTTGTGGCAAAAAATGTTCGAACACAGCTAGATTGGCGTGTTCTGGGTTATGCCCGACAACGGCTGAAGGGGGTAATGGCCGACTATTGATGCAGCAGTTTATCGCCGCCATGGCCACCGTTGCCTGATAAGGCTCCCATGCCAATATCCATGCGGCCAAATCTGTGATGGGCTTACCTGCCAAAGTGCCAGACCAAGGCAAGGTACGGGTAGCAACGCCAGGGCTCATCGCCAGGCCTGTTGAGCGATTATGTTTGTCTTGGCACAACGTCCAGACCAAGCCTATCATGAGGTTGTCAACCACAGCATCGCTACTGCAATGATCCAGCAGCAATTCATAGAGGCGGTTGGGGTTGCTCATAAATGGCGACTGCCTGTAATCGACCCGTTGTCTTAGGAATGTGCATAAAATAATTTCGTCTTGTGATTTTGATAATGCGGGGATGTCACGACTGGCAGTCCTTTAAGGACTGCCAGTCGCCATATCACCAAACTGTGTCATACCCCTTCCTTAGCCAAATATTTATGCGGCTTCTGTCCGTAAATTGGCTTCAGCAGGACTTACTGCCGCCAACAACTCTTCCACCCCGGCATCAACGATTTCCAAGCCCATTTTATTACAAAACCGCACTTCCTTATTGGTCGGATTTTTGTTCAAAACCCAACCCTTATGTCCGTTTGCGCCGCTGACAATATCGCTCATCACCATGCGCTCCGAATCCCGGTTCAAAGGCATACCAATCAATAGATACTGTTTGCCCTTGCGGTACTCTTTAAGGAAATCGGGTATCGCAAACCCACCCATCAGCTCGGTGATGTAATCGACATAATCAGCATCGGAAGCGACAAAATTGGCTTCCGGTTTGGGCGACCCCATGGGTTTGAATAATACGGGCAACCTATGATCGACCTGTTCTTGCGGAATTTCAAAATAATCAGTGCCATCAAAGTGGTAGATTTTAAAGCGGTAGTGGCTGGCGGTGATCCGTGCCATACCAACAATCAAGGTATGTTCTTCATCGGCATAGCTGTCTTGCAGTTGGGTGTCCCTGTTGATGTCAATGACGTAAGCGGGTTTCCATTCGGCTAGCCAATTGTGGACTGCGGCGCGTGTCCATTCGGTATTACCATATAATCGGGTAAGAAACTGCCCTAGAAAATTCCGGCCTCTTTTTAACTCAAGGTTCATCGCTGCCCGGGGGAATTCATACATGAGTTTGGGGGCCATGGGCCTACCGTCATTCATAGCCAGGATCAGGCTGTTGCTGTCGGCTGGCATAGCCTCGCCAGTCAGTTTGTTTTTGGCATCGAAAAGTACGCCAGACCCTAGGTAAGGCACAACTTTGTTATCGTAAAGACCCGCTAATATTTCAGAAAATACAGTGGCAGACATTAGGAATTCCTTATTGGATTAAATGGTTTAATCTAGCAATAATTAATCCAGATTTTAATAAAGTTTTGTAAATATTTTAACTAAATGATTATTAAAGGATTAGCTAACGATAACTGACAAAAAACTGGGCCAATAAGCCTTAGACATTGTTTTATTTATGACAATTCTTTAAGTAAATGGTCAGCTAGCTACAATGGCATCAGCCACACCATTGTTTCTCACATGGGACACCATCTTGATTACCATCCATTTTTGTTCCAGGACAGTTTTTTAAAAAGAACGCAGCCTCTTCACAAGAAGTCATTTGCGAACAGTGCGTCCGACCGTCACATTTATATTCAGCATCTTTTATAGGTTCACTAAAGGCCGTTTCGTCGGTTTGTTCAGTTATGCTCTCTGACGCAACATTGTTTGTGGATTCATATTTTTGATATATGAACTGACCCACGCCAAGCAAAACAAGTATTACGATAATTTTTTTCATAACCACTCCGTGACTAAAATTTCTGATTGAGTATACAGCCCAACTTATCCGCATGATAGCGAACAGCCCATAATCAATAACCCCACTGTAAGCAAGCCTACACCGGCACGACAAAATGTTTGAAAGATAACGCGGGACAATTTCGTTTATTGGTAAAATTTTTATTATAAATCAAATGGATAAAAATTATTTTTCAATTGGCACAGCCATTGCTTAAATCCTAATGTCATTAACAACAACGTCCTACACAGGAGAAGACCATGGCTAGATTACGTCAATGTGCAATATACGGTAAAGGTGGAATTGGTAAGTCCACTACAACTCAAAACTTGGTTTCTGCATTAGCTGAACTGGGCAACAAAGTTATGATTGTCGGCTGCGACCCTAAAGCCGATTCTACCCGTTTAATCCTGCACGCAAAAGCGCAAACCACCATTATGAGCTTGGCTGCAGAAGCTGGCAGCGTTGAAGATTTAGAGCTCGAAGATGTACTGAAAGTGGGTTACCGCGACATCAAATGCGTTGAATCCGGCGGCCCAGAGCCAGGGGTTGGCTGTGCAGGCCGTGGTGTTATCACCGCGATTAACTTTTTGGAAGAAGAAGGGGCTTACGATGATGAACTTGACTTCGTTTTTTATGATGTACTTGGGGATGTTGTGTGTGGTGGTTTTGCCATGCCAATCCGTGAGAACAAGGCGCAAGAAATTTACATCGTTTGCTCGGGTGAAATGATGGCGATGTACGCCGCCAATAACATTGCCAAAGGTATCGTGAAATACGCGAACTCAGGCAGTGTGCGTTTGGCTGGCTTAATCTGTAACTCACGTGAAACTGCGCGTGAAGATGAATTGATTTCTGCGCTGGCTGCAAAAATTGGCACGACCATGATTCACTTCGTACCACGCGACAATGTTGTCCAACGCGCTGAAATTCGCCGTATGACCGTTATCGAATACGAACCAGGGCATAAACAAGCGCAAGAGTACCGTGACTTGGCTATGAAGATTCGTGATAACAAAAATTTCATCATTCCGACACCGATCACAATGGATGAGCTGGAAGAATTAATGATGGAATTCGGCATTATCGATCAGGAAGACGAATCGATCATTGGTGTAACAGCCGCAGAAGCAGTGGCTTAAAAATCAAGATAGGCGTAGGGACGTTGCACTGCAACGTCTCTACATCCTCAAACCTGTCTATGGGGGATTACCCATGACATCAGTAGGAGACTCACATGGCAGCTTTAACAAGAGAAGAGACTGAAGCGTTGATTCAGGAAGTTCTGGAGATTTATCCGGAGCAAGCCAAAAAAGACCGCGCAAAACATTTGGCGGTTAACGACCAGTCACTCGAAAAATCCAATAAATGTATCACTTCAAACCGCAAATCTTTGCCTGGCGTCATGACCATCCGTGGTTGCGCTTACGCCGGTTCTAAAGGTGTGGTCTGGGGCCCGATCAAGGACATGATCCATATTTCCCACGGCCCGGTCGGTTGCGGTCAATATTCCCGCGCTGGTCGCCGTAACTATTACGTCGGCACCACAGGTGTCAACACTTTCGGTACGATGAACTTTACGTCTGATTTCCAGGAAAAAGACATCGTTTTCGGCGGCGACAAAAAGCTGGCGAAAATCATGACTGAAATCGAAGGCCTGTTTCCGTTGCACAAAGGCATCAGTATCCAGTCAGAATGCCCTATCGGTTTGATTGGTGACGATATTGAAGCAGTCGCCAAAAAAGCCAATAAGGAAATCGGTAAACCCGTTGTGCCTGTGCGTTGTGAAGGCTTCCGTGGCGTATCGCAGTCCTTGGGCCACCATATCGCTAACGATGCGATCCGGGACTGGGTTTTGGGCAACCGTGACGGTGACGACAGCTTCCAAACTACCCCTTACGACGTTGCCGTCATCGGCGACTACAACATCGGGGGTGATGCTTGGGCTTCACGCACACTGTTGGAAGAAATGGGCTTGCGCGTTGTCGCCCAATGGTCTGGCGACGGCACGATTGCTGAAATCGAAAAAACACCAAAAGTTAAATTGAATTTGATCCATTGCTACCGTTCGATGAATTACATCGCCCGGCACATGGAAGAAAAGTACAAAATCCCCTGGATTGAGTACAACTTCTTTGGCCCGACCAAGATCGCCGAATCGTTGCGCCGGATTGCCTCTCATTTTGATGACACCATCAAAGAAGGTGCGGAGCGGGTGATTGCGAAATACGAAGGCGAATACCAAGCCGTTATCGACAAATACAAACCACGCCTGCAAGGCAAACGTGTGATGTTGTACATTGGCGGCTTGCGTCCTCGCCATGTCATCGGCGCTTATGAAGATTTAGGCATGGAAGTCGTCGGCACCGGTTATGAATTCGGCCACAACGACGATTACGACCGGACTATCAAAGAAATGGGCAACGCCACCTTGTTGTACGATGACGTGACGGGCTATGAATTTGAAGAGTTCGTAAAGAAAGTCCAACCGGATTTGGTCGGCTCTGGCATCAAAGAAAAATATATTTTCCAAAAAATGGGGGTTCCCTTCCGGCAAATGCACTCTTGGGATTATTCCGGCCCATATCACGGTTATGACGGCTTCGCCATCTTCGCCCGCGATATGGACATGACGATCAATAACCCTTGCTGGAAGCAAGTGAAAGCGCCGTGGAAAACGGATGCGAGTAGCGAAGCTGTAAAAGCTGCCGCATAAGCAACGCAAGAAATCAACTATCGTTCCCACGCTCTATGTCACTGCCCACAGTTAAGCCACACAGACGGGAGTCCAACGGCTTTAGACGTTGCTGTATCAGCCTTTAGCCAATAACAAAATCGTCTAAAGCCGTTTTACTCCTGCTTAACTGTGGGCAGTGACGCTCTATGTGGGAACGCCTCAGGGAACGCTCCGCGTTCCGTACCGCTGGAGCGGTTGGGGCTGCATTCCCACGCAGAGCGTGGGAACGATTAACGACCAAATTCTTTCCCCCGTAACGTCGTCCACAGCATGTGGCGCGTAGGAGATTACCATGAGCCAACAAGTCGATAACATACAGCCCAGCTATCCCTTATTCAGAACTGATGAATACAAGGATAACCTGGCAAACAAACGTGAAGCTTACGAAGAGCGTCACCCCCAGGAAAAAATTGATGAAGTGTTCCAATGGACAACGACCAAGGAATACCAAGAACTCAATTTCAATCGCGAAGCCTTGACGGTCAACCCTGCCAAAGCTTGCCAACCGCTAGGTGCAGTGCTGTGTGCGCTAGGTTTTGAAAAAACCATGCCTTATGTCCACGGTTCACAAGGTTGCGTCGCGTATTTCCGTACTTATTTCAACCGCCATTTCAAAGAGCCTATCGCTTGCGTATCAGACTCGATGACCGAAGACGCAGCCGTTTTCGGCGGACAAAAAAATATGTTCGCTGGCTTGGAAAACGCTAAGGCGTTGTATCAACCAGAAATCATCGCCGTATCCACCACTTGTATGGCGGAAGTTATTGGTGACGACTTGAACGCGTTCATCAACAACGCCAAAAAAGCCGGGCATATCGAGCAAGAATTCCCAACACCTTTCGCGCATACCCCAAGTTTCGTCGGTAGCCACACCACGGGCTGGGACAATATGTTCGAAGGCATGGCAAAATACTTCACGCTTAACTACATGGAAGGCAAGGAAGTTGGTTCCAATGGCAAGATCAACCTGGTGCCAGGCTTTGAAACTTATCTGGGCAACTTCCGCGTCATGCACCGCATGATGAAAGAAATGGGCGTGGATTATTCCTTGTTGAGCGACCCGTCCGAAGTGCTGGACACCCCTGCCGATGGTACGTTCCGCTTGTATTCGGGCGGCACCACCCAGGCGGAAGTTAAAGACGCGCCGAACGCGATTGACACCATTCTGCTGCAACCTTGGCAATTGGAAAAAACCAAAAAGTTCGTGCAAAACATCTGGCATCAACCAGCGACAGCCATCAATATACCGATGGGCTTGGAATGGACGGACGAGTTCTTGATGACCATCTCCAAACTGACTGGCAAAGCCATCCCTGCCTCATTGGAATTGGAACGTGGACGTTTGGTAGATATGATTACCGACTCCCACGCTTGGCTGCATGGCAAAAAATTCGCCTTGTACGGCGATGCCGATTTCGTCATGGGCATGACCAAGTTCCTGTTGGAATTGGGCGCAGAGCCATCTGATGTCTTGTGTAACCACGCCAACAAACGCTGGTTGAAAGCGATGGAAAAAATCTGCAACGACTCGCCTTATGGCAAGAACACGCAAATCCACATTGGTCGTGACCTGTGGCATTTCCGTTCGTTGATGTTCACCAACAAACCGGACTTCATGATCGGCAATTCTTACGGCAAATTCATCCAACGCGACACCTTCTACAAAGGCGAAGCGGATGAAGTGCCATTGATCCGTATTGGCTTCCCTATCTTCGACCGCCACCATTTACACCGCATGACCACGCTGGGTTACGAAGGTGCGATTTACATGCTGACCACTTTGGTCAACGCAGTATTGGAGCAGTTGGACAAAGAAACCAAAGGCATGGGTACAACGGATTATAACTACGACTTAATTCGTTAACCCCAGGCATATCGTTCCCACGCTCCGGCGTGGGAATGCCGCCAGAGACGCTCTGCGTCTCGTAACGCTGGAGCGTTACAGGATGAATTCCCACGCCGAGCGTGGGAACGATATAAGGGCATCCTCGCTCGCCTGTGCAACTAAAACCGGAGTAAAAAAACATGTTTTTTTACTCCAAACCCAACGGAGAATCCAATGCCTAGCGTCATGTTGAAAAAAACCCCGGAAGGCAAATTGGTCTTCTACGTTCCAAAAAAAGATTTGGAAGAAGTGGCGGAATCCGTCGAGTTCGATACCGCCGAGCTGTGGGGTGGTGAAGTCGTTCTTGCTGACGGCTCAAAATATTACTTCGAACCGATAGCCCCGCCCGACTTCCCCATTACCTTACGCGCAAAGCGTGTAGATTCAGGAGAATAATCATGGCCTTATATATTGTTGAAGCAGACTGCATCTCATGCGGCGACTGCGAACCTGTCTGCCCCACCCAATCCATCACTGAAGGTTCAATCGTCTTTAAAATTGACAAAAAAACGTGTACCGAATGTGAAGGCGATTTTGACGTACCGCAATGTGTCAAAGTTTGCCCTATTGATAACTGCATTTTGCCTTTAGAGGCCTAACACCATGAATGGCTTGGGCTTGCCCTCAAGGGAACTGGCTTTACGTATCGCGCTAGCGGCACGCGCTTTGCCCGATACGGATGCTAAACGCCTGATAGGTGTGTTGAACAGCTGTGTCGATGCTGCAATGACAGATAGCAACATTGCAGCTATCGGCCTGGATACCCTCAAAAATGCCAACAACGGCGAGTTTGCCGAGGTGGACGATGGCGTTTTGCAACACGCGCTAGACATCCTCAAAAACAAAGTGCCAGAAAAAATATTGCCGCAAGTGCAAGCGTACTTGGAAGGCGAAATGCCCGGTTCGGTACGGATAGCCTGTGCCAGCGATGACGCCATCCATGTCAACGGGCATTTCGGTGCGTGCGCCTGGTTTATGGTTTATCAGGTGAGTGGCGACGAAGCACGGCTAATCGACATCCGTACCGCCGAAATTCCGCAAGGCCTGGTGGTCGATGACAAAAGTGTCTTTCGTGCGGAACAGATACAAGATTGTAAAGTGTTGTATGTGGCGTCTATCGGTGGCCCGGCAGCGGCGAAAGTTGTCAAGCTGGGTATCCATCCGATGAAACTTAGTGAAGTGGAAGGCATTGCCGAGATCATTACCCAATTGCAAGGGGTGATTGCCGGTACGCCACCACCGTGGTTGGCAAAAGCAATGGGTATAGAAGCCAGCGGGCGGTTTAGGTTTGGGCGGGAAGCGGCGGGTTAAAAGTAAATGACAGTTAACGTAGGGTGGGCAACGCTGTTCTGCCCCCCACATGTGTCCGCAGCAGGTGGGCAGAACAGCGTTGCCCACCCGACAAAAGAGGGAATCCGAATGATAACAAGCAACCAA
>JAUYEP010000091.1 GCA_030689765.1 Methylovulum sp. | reverse complement strand
CTGATGGGCCCTAAAGTGTAACCTGATTAGCAAGATGCTTCAGCTGACAGACGATAGACTGGAGTCCTGAGCTTGCTCTGGCTGTTTGAAGGCTCAAAGCGAGCTTTGAACTCCAGTATCTTTGAGCCTAGCTGAAGCATCTTGCTAATCAGGAAGTGTAATGCACCATTGCCGACTTTCATCCGCCCTGTCTTCGGGTTAGTTGACGCGTTGGTGGCCAGTGGGTTATACGCTGCGTTTTAAAGATAGCCCTGCGACGCGGGGGGATGCACAATGAGGTGGCGGAGGTAATGAAAGGCAGCGTATGGTCAACAAAGCATATATGGGCGGGAAGTCATTAAGCTTGAAGGTTTCGCCTTAACCTTAAGCTTCTGTACCCGCTGCACTATTATTTGGCCGTTTACGGTAACTTCTTTTTCGCCCTGATTTGCTGTTTTGGGTTTTTCGCGGCGGCTGGGTCATTTTTCTTTGTTCGGTTTCGTCGGCATTTTGATAGCGTTGCCACCACTGCGCTAGCTCAAGTTCAGCGCCTCCGGTTTCTGCACGTAATATTAGAAAATCATAGCCTGCCCTAAAGCGTGGATGTGTCAGTAAGCGGCTTGGTTTGGAGCCGATGCGGGCGTTAAATTTAGGCTGTAAACTCCATACTTCACGCATAGCCAAGCTGATATGGCGGGGCAGCGCCGTATTTTTTGCCTGTCTTGTGATAATCTCATTGGCGGCGTCTTGATAGGCCATAAACTCAACCAGACCTTTTGCCATTTTTTCTTTAGCCAGTTGACTTACAGGTTCCCACAAAAAGGCGGCAAATAAAAAATAAGCCGTTACTGATTTGCCGTCAGCAATACGGTTGTCTGAATTTTCCAGCGCCTTAATAAGCAATAATCGGGGAAATCCGTTTTCTTCAGCGGCCAAGCTTTTTTCCGTATCAGGAAACAGCACTTGAAACAATCCATAATGCCTTAGCATCTCAAAAGCTTGTAGTGCATAACCAAACAAGAAGAGTTTTAACACTTCATCATAAAGACGCGCCGAGGGTATGCTGGATAATAATTCAGCCGCGCCGTGCATCGCGTTTTCACAAGCCGGGTCAACCTTAAAGCCGAGTTTGACGGCAAAACGTACCGCCCTTAACATGCGCACCGGATCTTCCCTGAAACGGGTTTCGGGGTCACCTATCAGTTTTAGCGTGCCTGTTTTATGGTCATCCATGCCACCGACATAATCGGCTACCGAAAAGTCCTTGATATTATAATAAAGCGCGTTGACCGTAAAATCCCGGCGCCAAACATCCTCTTCAATGGCCCCATAGACATTATCGCGTAATAAACGGCCTTCATTATTTAGCACTTGCTTGTCGTTTTGCTCGTCCGCAGCACCTCTAAATGTGGCGACTTCAATAACTTCCTTACCAAAATGCACATGTGCCAGACGAAACCGGCGACCGATAATACGGCAATTGCGAAATACCCTTCTGACTTGCTCAGGATCTGCATCAGTGACGACATCAAAATCTTTAGGTTCCCGCCCTAATAATAAGTCGCGGACGCAGCCACCGACCAAATAGGCTTCGAAACCTTCTTTTTGCAGCCTATACAAAACTTTTAACGCGTTTTCACTGATTTGGGATCGTGAAATACAATGCTCTGGACGCGCATATATTTTAACTTTTGGGGCGACGGGATGGTCAGTGTCATGAACTGTCGACTGAATAATTTTTTTAAAGAAGTTTAAAATGGGTAGTACACCAATGTTGGTTTTTTTTATTATGTTAATCATATCATTTGAATGAATTCCAGCCCAATGGGCAAGTTTCTTTTCTTTTACATTCCCCTTTTGAATATAGTAGAATCGTATTACTGGCTTTTAGCAAGTATGCACTGTGCATTTAACCAGATAAAAGATCAGGCAACCATTTTTTTTACACATTCACCATTAGCGTGTTTGACGGGATTGTTTATGTTCAAAAAGATTCTTTATGGCTTCATTGACCACCCTATCTTAACCAGTATTTTTGTGGCAGATTTTTTTATCCTGCTATTTCATAGACCACCTTTCCTGTTTTCACTGGCAATGCTAGGCGGGTTGATGGCTATGTGTTTATATTTTGGCCAAAAGCTGGCGTTGTTTAAAAATTAGTGTCCCACCAAGCGTTGCCCCACCGAGGAAAGCAAAAACGACTAAAACCAGCGCATGATCCAACATCCTCACCTGGTTTTTTGCGTCGGTTAGCAGCCATTATTTACGACCTTATCCTGTTGTGTGCGATTTTTTTTGTCGCAACTGCTGTGTTGCTCCCGTTAAACGCAGGCGAGGCGTTTACCCGCCAACAATTCTTTTTTCCCCTTTATCTGCTGGCCATCAGTTTTATTTTTTATGGTTGGTTCTGGACGCATGGGGGGCAAACTTTGGGCTTACGGGCGTGGAAAATAAAAGTTCTGACGCTTGATCGCCAGCCTATCAGCTGGTCACAGGCGTTGTTGCGCTTTATCACTGCGATAATATCCTTAAGTTTTTTCGGATTGGGGGTTTTATGGATTTTAGTCGATAAAAATCAGCGTAGCTGGCATGACCGTTTATCCAATACTGCTGTATTTTTCGATTCGTGACCCCCGATGGCGGCAGATTCAAGGCATTAATAAACTATTGTCATTGCGTAACGATACCTTTATTTGGAGAACATCATGAGTTGGCTTACTAAAATTTTTTCCCAGGATGCAGAAAATGGCAATCCTACAAAAAACAGCGGCCTGACCCTCGCCGGCCCAAATAACCCGTTCATTTGTTCTGAGCCCGTTTCTGTAAGCACTGGGAAACAAGCACCGGCCCGCTTGAAAAAGCTGGCGCCAATCAGGGATTTTGATGATGAATTTGTTAATCATCTGACCTACACAACCTTGACTTACTCGGCTGAATCCATAATTTTCAGATTGGGCCAAAAGACCACTTCAGTTTTTTACTTGCTCAAAGGATGTATCGAGTTGCTTCCGGATTGTGACAATAGTTATACGTTGACGGATGATTCAACGCTTGCCAATTTGCCGCTTAATAGCGGAAAAATTTGTGGTGCTACGGCCATAGCTAAAACTGAAGTGCTTATTCTCTCGATTGCTGGTGAACTGATCCAGCTTTGGATGGATAAAAGCCGCGAAAGTGTTGCCTTGGATGAGCTGAATATTCTCAAGTTGCCTGCGTCTATTACCGAAAGCCGTTTTTTCCAGAGTTTTTCAAAGGCATATAAAGACAACAAGCTGAGCCTGCCTTCTTTGCCTCACGTCGCCATAAAATTGAAAGAAGCAATAAGCAAAGATGTTGGCATTAATGAAGCGGCTAAAATTATCCAGGTAGATGCACCTATCGTAGCCAAACTGATTCAGGTTGCGAACAGTCCGCTGTATGCACCGGAATCACCCTTGACTAACTGCCACGATGCGGTAACCCGACTGGGTTTGAATGCCGCCCGCAATCTGGTGATGGGGATTAGTCTAAAGCAACTGTTCCATTGCAAGGATCCGGCTTTGATGAAAAAGATGCAAAACCTGTGGAAACAAAGCTTGCATGTGTCTTGCCTGAGTTTTGTGCTTGCCGATGAAAGTGGTGTAGTGAAGCCGGAAGATGCCTTGTTGGCCGGTTTAATCTGCGATATTGGAGAAATCCCGGTACTGAATTTTGCTGGGCAACATCAAGAAGATTACGGTTTTTTGGAAGAACTGGAGCCAGTTTTTCCGTTCCTGACTCCGGCGGCCGGCGCTTTGGTATTACGTAACCTGGGTTTTTCTGAAGAATTGACGAATCTGCCGAAAAATGCGAGTGACTGGTTTTATGAAAGTGGCGGTGATCAATTAAGCCTCACTGATATAGTCATATTGGCGAAACTGCACAGCTATATCGGCACGCCAAAAGCTAAAGGGCTGCCTTATATCAATTCGATACCGGCCTATACAAAATTAAAAAACGGCAAACTAAACCCTGATTTTTCCCTGGACGTACTGCATAAAGCACAACAGCGTATCAATGCAGCGATGAGAATATTTTCCTGATGACCCTGAGCAACCCTTTATTAGCCACGACGTTACCCCTGTTTTCCAAAATCCTGCCCGAACACATTGAGCCTGCGATAGACCGGTTGCTTGACTATGCCCGTGCGGTCGTCGAACGCCAATTGCATGCAAACACAATATACACTTGGGACAATCTGATCGGGCCGATAGAAAACGCCGAAGACCAGCTCAATAAAGCCTGGTCTCCCATCAGTCATTTGAATGCCGTCCTCAACAGTGACGCGCTTAGGGAAGCGTACAACGCCTGCTTGCCCAAACTTAGCGATTATTCGACAGAAATGGGACAAAACGGGCCCTTGTTTAAGGCCTATCGCTCAATTGCCGCAAGCGATGCTTATAAAACACTTGATAATGCCCAACAAAAAATCATCCAAAATGCGTTAAGGGATTTTAAATTATCCGGCATTGACCTGGATGCTGAAAAAAAGCAACGTTATAAAGAAATCAGTCTCGAATTATCAAATCTTGCCAGCAAATACGAAGAAAATCTGATGGATGCGACCAATGCCTGGAGCAAGCTCATCACCGACGAACAAGGGTTGGCGGGATTGCCGCCTTCCGCATTGGCTCAAGCGAGGCAAACGGCAGAAAGCGAAGCGCAAGACGGTTGGATGATTACCTTGCAGTTCCCCTCTTATATCGCCGTGATGACTTACGCCGATAACCGCGAACTGCGTCGTGAACATTACGAAGCCTTTGCTACCCGCGCTTCAGACCAAGGCCCGTATGCAGGACGCTGGGATAACAGTGAAATCATGGAACGGACGCTGGCTTTACGCCATGAAAAGGCCTTGTTGCTGGGATTTGCCAATTACGCGCAGTTGTCGTTAGTGGCCAAAATGGCAGAGCAACCCCAAGAGGTCATAGATTTTCTTGAAGACTTAGCAGACAAGTCCTGGCGGCAAGCGCGTAGGGACTTTAGCGAATTGTGTGAATTTGCCAGTAAGCATTACGGTATTGGCGATCTGCAAGCCTGGGATATGAGCTACTATTCAGAAAAAATGCGCCAGCATTATTACCAGTTGTCGCAAGAAGAAGTAAAGGCCTATTTCCCGATTACACGGGTATTGCCCGGTCTGTTTGCCGTTGTAGAAAGGCTGTACGGCTTACAGATAACCGAACTGACAGCGTTCGATAGCTGGCATCCCGAGGTGCGGTTTTTCCAAATCCATGACAAGACCGGTCAGTTGCGCGGTCAATTTTATATCGACTTGTATGCACGCCCTAAAAAGCGCGGCGGCGCATGGATGGATGATTGTGTAGGCCGCAGAAAAAACAAGGACAGTATCCAGATTCCGGTCGCCTATCTAATTTGCAATTTCACCCCGCCGACGGGTGATGAACCCGCCTTGCTGACGCATGATGAAGTGACGACCTTATTCCATGAATTTGGTCATGGCCTGCACCACATGCTGACGCAGATTGATTATCTGGGTGTATCGGGCATCAACGGCGTGGAGTGGGATGCCGTCGAATTGCCCAGCCAATTCATGGAAAACTGGTGCTGGGAAAAAGACGCGCTGGCCTTGATGTCAGGGCATTATCAAACGGGCGGGCCGTTGCCAGAGTGCTTGTTTGGAAAAATGTTGGCGGCAAAAAACTTTCAGGCCGGCATGATCATGGTCAGGCAACTGGAATTTAGCCTGTTTGATTTCAGGGTCCACCTTGAATACGATCCAGCCAAAGGCGGTCGTATCTACGAAATACTGGCGCAAGTCAGAAAGCAGGTCGCCGTCGTTAAGCCGCCGAAGATCAATCGTTTTGCACACAGTTTTTCGCATATTTTCGCGGGTGGTTATGCGGCGGGGTATTACAGCTATAAATGGGCGGAAGTATTGTCCAGCGATGCCTTCTCGTTGTTTGAAGAAAAAGGCATATTCGACCCGGAAACCGGACACGCTTTTTTAACGCATATCCTTGAAAAAGGCGGCAGCGGGAATGCGATGGACTTGTTTGTCAATTTCCGTGGGCGCAAGCCCACGATAGATGCCCTGCTCAGACACAGTGGCATTGAGGCATGAAATATCGTGACTTGCGTGACTTCATCGCGCAACTGGAAAAGCAGGGCGAACTGAAGCGCATCATTGCCCCCGTCGATCCGTACCTGGAAATGACAGAAATTTGCGACCGCGTTTTAAAACAAAAAGGCCCTGCGTTGCTGTTCGAATATTCCATCGGCTCAAATATTCCGGTATTGGCTAATTTATTCGGTACGCCGCGCCGTGTCGCGATGGGCATGGGCGCCGAATCGGTCACGGAACTGCGCGGTATCGGCGAATTACTGGCGTATTTGAAAGAGCCGGAGCCGCCCAAAGGCATGAAAGATGCGCTTGAAAAATTGCCGGTATTCAAGCAAGTGCTGAATATGGTGCCTAAAGTCGTCAAGTCGCCGCCGTGTCAGGAACTGGTACGGCAAGGCGATGAAATTGATTTAAGCGATTATCCCGTGCAAACCTGCTGGCCGGAAGATGCAGGGCCGTTAATCACCTGGCCTTTGGTCATTACCCGTGGACCGAATAAAGAACGGCAGAATTTAGGGATTTACCGTCAGCAAGTCATCGCTAAAAACAAGGTTATCATGCGCTGGCTGACGCATCGCGGTGGGGCCCTGGATTTTAAAGAATGGCAACAGGCGCATCCTGGCCGGCCTTTTCCCGTTGCCGTCGCGTTAGGCGCAGACCCTGCAACGATACTTGCCGCCGTCACGCCCGTGCCCGATAGTTTGTCCGAATACGGTTTTGCCGGTTTGTTGCGTGGCAGTAAAACCGAAGTCGCCAGTTGTTTGCTCAGTGATCTGCAAGTCCCCGCCAGTGCGGAAATTGTCCTGGAAGGTTTTATTTATCCGGGCGAAACCGCACCGGAAGGGCCGTTTGGCGACCACACCGGTTATTACAACGAGGTCGATGAATTCCCCGTTTTTACGATAGAACGCATCACGCAACGCCAAGCGCCGATTTATCACAGCACATTTACCGGCAGGCCGCCGGATGAACCCGCTATTTTGGGTGTTGCGCTCAATGAAGTGTTCGTGCCGATTTTGCAAAAACAATTCCCCGAAATTATCGATTTTTATCTGCCGCCAGAGGGTTGTTCGTACCGCATGGCGGTTATCAGCATGAAAAAGCAGTACGCCGGCCACGCCAAGCGCGTGATGTTGGGTACCTGGTCTTATTTGCGGCAGTTCATGTACACCAAATTTGTCATTGTCGTTGACGATGATATTGATGTCCGCAACTGGGAAGATGTTATCTGGGCGATCACCACGCGTATGGATCCGGTCAGGGATTTGACCTTGCTGGAAAATACCCCGATTGATTATCTGGATTTTGCCTCGCCGGTGTCGGGTTTGGGTTCAAAAGTTGGCTTTGATGCGACCAACAAATGGCCTGGAGAAACTGCTCGAGAGTGGGGCAGGCCGATTGCCATGTCTGAGGCGGTCATTAAAAAAGTGGATGCAATGTGGGATAAGTTGTTTTAAACCCTGGCGTACCCCACACCCAAAAAGCCTTGCGGTATCATGAAAAGATCCGTAACTGCCCAGCAGAAAAAATAAAACGCCTTTAACCGGTGCTTACATTACACTGGAACTTATGGATCAGGCGCCGCCTGGTTTGCATCCCACCGTTACTATCAGTCGAGATTCCAATGAGACAACTTACACCTGAAGGCCAACAAATAATCAATAATATCGCGCAACGCTATCAGTTCAGCACTGATGCCGTCATTTCCCTATTGCAATCCGTCATCAACGGCAACGGCTCAATGGCGCAGTTTAACCATCCAGAATTTGGCGGTTCAGGCCAGTGGATGCGCGGCGGCATGATCATGTTGGGCGATATGTTCAATAATCAGCTAAAAAACAGAGTGGGCCAGTTATGTCAGGAACTGTCCACTCTGGCCGCAAACCAACCGGATTTGCTGCAAACCGGAAGTTTCCAGTCGCAAACCCAAGGTTCCCAACAACAACTCAATGCCAGTCCAGCCCAACCCTTGCCAAACGGGGCCGGTGCAGGGCCATCGGCAAACTTGTTTGCCCCGTCGCCTGGAAGCACCGCAAACTGGTGGCCGGCAGGCTTGCAATTTCCCAATAGCACCGGTGCGCAAAATAATATGCGTTATGCTTATTTTGCGACGATCCGCCGCTTGGCGATTGAAGCCAACGGACATGTCACGCTTTACGATACCCTTGACCATCAAATTGGCGGGTTTTCCCAGCAGCAGTCGCAGGGCAGTTCAATTACATTCACTAGCCAATATGGCGTGGTTGATGTCAACAGCTTACCGATAATTTCCATTGACAACATGCCGCCAACCCAGCAACCCGGTAAACTGTCAGCAACGCCTTCATATTACGAAGATTCTGTTAATACAGCGCAGCTGCTTCAAGAGGCTGATATATTCGGCACCATCGAAAAATTGGCGGGGCTGAAAGACAAGGGCATTTTGACCGATGATGAATTTAACAGGAAAAAAGCGGAATTGCTGGCGCGGTTGTGATTAGCCTGTGCCTTACTCTGGCGAGCCAACGGTTAAACCTGCCGCGACACAGTTAATCCATCTTATTTCACGCCCGTTTTTAGGGATATTTAACCGCTTTAGGCTCCAGTTTCCAGATTTCATCGTTATATTCTTTAATGGTCCGGTCTGTAGAAAACTTGCCACTGTTTGCAGAATTCAAAATGCTCATTCTTGTCCAATGGTCTTTATCCAGATAGGCATCTTCGACACGTTTTTGCGCATCAATAAAGCTGCGGAAATCGGCAACCGTCATCCATGGATCGTGCGGGCTTTTGATGGAGGCAATCAGGTCATCGAAAATGCCAGGTTCAAACTGGTTGAAATGGCCTGATTCCAGAAGATTCATAACGCGTTGTAAGTCGTCATCCTGATCAATGATAGAAATCGGATCGTAATGGTTGCGTCTGGCTTCTATTTCCACTTCAGTCAAACCAAACAGGAAGAAGTTTTCATCACCGACTTCTTCCCTGATTTCAATATTGGCGCCATCCAGCGTACCAATCGTGAGTGCGCCATTCATCATCAGTTTCATATTGCCGGTGCCAGAGGCTTCTTTGCCTGCCGTGGAAATCTGCTCTGAAAGGTCAGCGCCCGGGCAAATTTTTTCCATCGCAGAAACACGGTAATCCGTCAGGAAAAATAACGTCAGTTTATCGCCGACTTCTGGATCGGAATTAATCACCTTGGCGACATTATTAATCAGTTTGATGGTTTTTTTCGCCATGACATACCCAGGGGCTGCTTTACCGCCGATCAAAACGCAACGCGCGACCCAGTTGTTGATGTCGCCACGCTTGATACGGTCATATAAATGAATGACATGCAGCACATTTAAGGTTTGCCGCTTATATTCATGGATACGCTTGACCTGTACGTCAAATAACGCATCCACGTTCAAATTAAGATGGGGATGCTGCTGTTTTTTGTAGTCGATTAAGCGTTGTTTGGCGTGTTGTTTTATATTGCGCCAGCGTTCCCTGAAAAGGGCGTCATCGGCATAAGGCGTCAGTTTTTTTAGCTCGGATAAATGGGTTATCCAGCTATCACCGATGGTTTCGGTGATTAATGCCGCAAGTTCAGGGTTACAGCCCGCCAGCCAGCGGCGTGGCGTTACCCCGTTGGTTTTGTTGTTAAATTGGTGCGGCCATAATTCATAAAAATCACGGAACAGACCTTGTTGCAGCAGCTGCGAGTGCAACTTTGCAACGCCATTGACTGAAAAACTGCCGACGATGGCAAGATAGGCCATGCGCACCTGCTGCGGATGGCCTTCTTCTATAATTGACATCCGACGTAGGCGGGCATTATCGCCTGGCCAACGTGAGGCCACTTCGGATAAAAACCGGGCATTGATTTCAAAAATAATTTCCATCAATCTCGGCAATAACCGTTGCATTAACGGGACTGACCATTTTTCCAACGCTTCCGGCAATAAGGTGTGGTTGGTATAGGCCATGGTATGCCTGGTAATTTTCCAGCCTTCAGTCCACCCTAAACCATGAATGTCCATTAATAGGCGCATGAGTTCGGCAATGGCAATGCTCGGGTGGGTATCGTTGAGTTGGAAACAGTTTTTGTCGGCAAATTCGCTGAAATTTTCACCGTGCATCTTCACCCAATGCGAAATGACATCCTGCAAACTCGCGGATGCCAGAAAATATTGCTGACGCAAGCGAAGTTCCTTGCCATTTTCGTTGGCGTCATTGGGATACAACACCATCGTAATATTTTCGGCGGTATTTTTTGCCGCTACGGCTTCGGCATAATCGCCGGCGTTAAATTCGTCGAGATCAAATTCTTCAGTGGCAACGGCTTTCCATAAGCGCAACGTGTTGACGGTGTTGTTTTGATAGCCTGGGATTGGCGTGTCATAAGGCACTGCCAAAACGTCATGGGTGTTGATCCAGCACATGCGCTGGTTACCTTGCTCATCAATCTGTGCCTCGGTATGGCCACCGAATTTAATCGGCCAGGTATATTCCAGGCGTTCAATTTCCCAGATATTGCCGTGGCGCAACCAGTGGTCTGGTTTTTCAACCTGTTCACCGTTCACAATGCTTTGCATAAACATGCCGTATTCATAACGTAAACCGTAACCTATGACCGGCAATTGCAAGGTCGCACAACTGTCAATGAAACAAGCCGCCAGCCGACCCAAGCCGCCATTGCCAAGCCCTGCATCGGGCTCG
>JAUYEP010000053.1 GCA_030689765.1 Methylovulum sp. | reverse complement strand
GTCTTTAAAATAATTCTGCTTCGCCTTTTGCAGTTAGACGATAAAACGCTCGCCGCTCGCACTGGTGCAATGCAAGTCGAAAATGGCCATGCGGTCAAGCGCGGTGCTGCCCTGGTATTCATTTTTGCTGTAATGCAGGTTTTCAATCTGATGTTTTTCGGGCAGCAAGGTGTTCAAAAAACTGACCAGCACGTCTTTATGCGGCTCTTCGCCAAACAGTTTTTTAAAGCCAAAATCGGTGAATGGGTTGATGTATATGTCTTGCATGGGTTGTTGGGGCGGCGGTTTGACTGGCTTCGAGTGCGTAAGGTATAAGAATCGTCAGCCTATTTTTGGTGTCTGCTAGCGATGCGGTTGTTTGGGGACTTTGAAGAATTCGCTGTCAGTTTCCTCTTCTGACAACATCATTTCTTTATTTTCGTAGTCACCAGAGTTTGCGGTACCCAGTTTAATCATCAAGCGGATTTCATTTCTTGAGTCTGCAGAATTGAGCGCATCGTCGTAACCAATTTTGCCTTCCATATATAAATCAAAGAGGGCCTGGTCAAAGGTCTGCATACCTTGTTCGCGCGAATCTTTCATTAATTCCTTAAGTTTGTGGACTTCACCTTTTCGGATGTAATCCTTGGCTAAAGGCGTGTTTATCAATATTTCCACCGCCGGATAACGTCCAAAGCCGTCAGAACGTTTAATCAGTTGCTGGGCAACGATGCCCCGCAAGTTTAGCGATAAATCCATTAATAACTGATTATGCATGGGTTCGGGGAAGAAATTTAAAATCCGGTCCAGTGCCTGGTTGGCATTGTTTGCGTGCAGTGTGGTCAGGCATAAATGCCCTGTTTCTGCAAACGTGATGGCATTTTGCATGGTTTCCCGTGTCCTCACTTCACCGATCAAAATAACATCAGGCGCTTGGCGCAGGGTATTTTTTAACGCCACTTCGAAAGATTCGGTGTCAATGCCCACTTCGCGTTGGGTAATAATACAGCCCAAGTGCTGGTGCTGGAATTCTATCGGGTCTTCAATGGTAATAATATGGCCGCTGCTGTTTTGGTTGCGGTGTTTGATCAGGGCGGCCAGTGACGTTGATTTACCAGTGCCTGTCCCGCCGACAAGCATAATCAACCCACGTTTTTCCATAATCAGGGTTTTTAAGATAGGTGGCAAATTGAGTTCTTCCGGGCTGGGAATATTGTTCTCAATCCGGCGTAACACCATACCCGCCGCATCCCGCTGCGTAAACGTACTGATCCGAAACCGGCCCAGCCCTTTTACACCGATGGCAAATTGGCATTCCTTGGTGTTTTCAAATTCGTTGAGTTGGCGTGGGTTCATTACGCTCTTGACAACTTTCATCGATTGCTCGGCGCTCAGTGGCGTCTTGGATATTTCAATCAGTACGCCATCCACTTTTATCGTCGGCGCCCGCCCTGCGGTTATAAATAAATCAGAAGCTTTTCTTTTCACCATGAGCTCAAGGATGGGATCCAGGACGGGATTGCTTTCCATAAAACCTCCCCTATATGAACATGTCTTTATTAACGGCTTTGGTCATTGCCATTTTGGAGGCAACCAGCCCCTTGTCAACCAGCTCTTTCAGATTTTGGTCCAGTGTCTGCATGCCATCCCTGCGCCCAGTTTGAATTGCGGAATACATTTGGGCGACTTTTGCTTCACGGATCAGGTTTTTGATCGCCGATGTGCCGACCATGATTTCATGTGCGGCGATACGCCCGCCGCCGATTTTCTTTAACAGGGTTTGTGATATGACGGCTTGCAGGGATTCTGACAACATCGAGCGTATCATGTCTTTTTCTGCAGCCGGAAACACATCGATAATACGGTCGATAGTTTTAGCCGCCGAGGTGGTATGCAAAGTCCCAAAGACAAGGTGGCCTGTTTCAGCGGCAGTCAGGGCGAGGCGGATGGTTTCCAGGTCACGCATTTCGCCGACCAGGATAATGTCGGGATCTTCACGTAGCGCGGAACGCAAGGCTTCGTTAAAACCATGGGTGTCACGATGGACTTCACGTTGGTTGATCAGGCATTTCTGGCTTTCATGTACAAATTCGATAGGGTCTTCAACGGTCAGGATATGGGCATAATCATTATTGTTGATGTGATTGATCATCGCCGCTAATGTGGTTGATTTTCCTGAGCCGGTAGGCCCGGTCACTAACACCATTCCACGCGGTTTTTTACACAATTCTTCAAAAAATTTCGGCGCGTTCAAGTCTTGAAGGCTTAATACCTTGGACGGAATGGTCCGGAAAACCCCGGCTGCGCCGCGTTCCTGATTGAACGCGTTGACACGGAACCGCGCAACACCAGGCAATTCAAAAGAAAAATCGGTTTCCAGAAATTCTTCGTAATCACGCCTTTGTTTGTCGTTCATGATGTCATAAATTAGCGAATGGACTTCTTTGTGATCCAGTGAGGGGATATTGATACGGCGAATATCGCCGTCAACCCTGATCATGGGCGGAAGACCTGCTGATAAATGTAAATCTGACGCTTTATTTTTAACTGAAAAAGCCAATAATTCGCTAATATCCATAACATCCCCTTGCAAAGTGAAATAAAAAACCGGTTACTTTATACCATAGTTCAGTTCTTTGCTTTTTGAAGCTTTTTATAAATCCCCCTTAGTCCCCCTTTTACCAAGGGGGAAGACAATGCGCGAGTATATTAATCCTCATGATGACACTAATACATAACAGACTTAATCAAATCCGCTCACAGATTCAATACGCCGAAATGGCGGCCCATCGGGGGCCAGGCTCTGTCCTGCTGCTGGCGGTCAGCAAAACCAAGCCAGCCGAGGCTATTGCCGCAGCTTATCAGGCAGGGCAACGTCATTTTGGTGAGAATTATGTGCAGGAGGCGTTGCCTAAACAGCAGGCGTTAGGCGCGTTTGACATTAGTTGGCATTTCATAGGCCCCATCCAGTCCAACAAAACCAGGGCCATTGCCACCCATTTTGCGTGGGTGCATAGTGTGGATAGCTTGAAAATTGCCCAGCGGCTCAGTGGGCAGCGTCCGGACACTATGCCGCCTTTGAATATTTGCCTGCAAGTCAATATCAGCGATGAAGCCAGCAAATCCGGCATTAGCCTCGATGAGTTGCCGGAGCTGTGTGCCCAAGTCGCCGGTTTGCCGCGCATTAAATTACGCGGTGTCATGACGGTTCCTGCACCCGAGGAGGTGTTTGAAAAACAATGTTTGCCTTACCGGAAACTCTATCAAGCGGTAGCGCAACTTGGGCAGTTCAAGCTGGATACGTTCTCATTTGGCATGACCGGAGATTTAGCCGCCGCGATTGCCGAGGGTTCGACTATGGTCAGGATAGGCACGGCATTGTTTGGTGTGCGCCAGTGAAGAAGCGTACCCTACCTGAACTTGTGCAGACGTTGCAATGCAACGTCCCTACGCTTGCTAAAAAAGTGGGCATCAAGTACGGCGATAATTTCTTCGCATTCAATACTGTTTTTATGATGGGCCAAAAGATAGTTTGCCAAGGCCGTAATCGCACGCCACACAGCGCCGTCATTTATAAAGTGGAATGCCGCCAGAAATAACGCGGACATTTTTTGCTCCTGCGCGGATTTGTCGCTGATAAAGCATTCAATATAATCCTGGGCAATTTTCAGATCAGAGGCCCCACCATAATTATGTAATGAATTTAATGTCACTAAAGATGAGTTAATAATCTCATCATCACGCAGGGCGACATAATTGGCTTCCGCCAGCGGGCCTACCAGTAAATTGATAATATCGGCTTCAAAAGCGTACAGATAAGCTTGTTTCTGTGCTGGAGAGAAATCACAGGTCGCTTCTTCAATGGATGATGGCAGGGTATGGATCAAGCGGCCGCCTTCTACTTTTGCAATCCAGTGGCTGTCCGTATTTGATGATTGCCCGGCATTTTTGAGTTTCTTGATGTCAATCTGAAAAAAAACGGGCGGCAGCTGCTTTTTCTTATTGCCAAAATAAATGGCTGCGGCATGGCCTGCTTCATGGATAGCGGTTTTTCTGTTAAGTTCTTTGGCGGTAATTGGGTTTATCTGGGGTGTGACAGGATAGCTACGATTCATAATAACCTCGGCTGAAAAAAAATGCGGGCCAAGCCAGCTACCCGCATTATCGAGAGGAAGGAAGGTGGGGCAACTGTTATCAAGAGTGAACTTTCAACAGTTGGCGCAAGTGTAAAGCGTTGGGGGTGGCATGAAAATGCGGCATATCGACGCGCGGCAAAATGCCGCTGATTTTGGTATGAAACGTGCTAAATATATGCTATTTGCTCGATTGAAATTTTTATAAATCAATGGCTTAATCTGTGTTGGCCTCTGTTGTTGACTTAAAAATACGGCATATCACCCGGTTGATTAGGTCATATCACATATTGGGAGCGGGTGCTACGCAATGCCATCACTTGCAGCGGTTTTAACCTGCATTAATACGTAGGCCGGAATAAGATCGTCCAAAGCGTAGCGAAGGACGGTCGTTTCCGGCGCTTGTGCCCCCCATTGCGCCGGAAACGCCAGTTTTCGCTTGCGCTCAAACAGGCTTATTCCGGCCTACAG
>JAUYEP010000049.1 GCA_030689765.1 Methylovulum sp. | reverse complement strand
CGGCATCAGGTAGCCTGATAAAAAACTGTTGATAATTAATGTCGAGGGTCGTTTGTGCAGAAAACATGCCGCCGATCATTGCCATCGCACTGGTCCAGACACTAAGTAACGGCATCGCAAGCGTCAGCGCCGCCACTTTAGGCAAGGTCAAGCGCATCGAATGGGAAATGCCCATTGCCGATAAGGCATCCAGCTCTTCTGTCACGCGCATAATGCCGATTTGCGCGGTCATCGCCGAACCGGAACGGCCGGCGACAAGAATGGCGGCAAGCAAGGGACCCAGTTCACGGATAATGCTTAAGCCCAAGATATTGATGATATAAATTTCCGCCCCAAACATTTTTAACTGTAGCGCAGACAAATAACTAAGCACTATGCCGATCAAAAATCCCACCAGAGCGGTAATGCCCAAAGCCCTGACACCGGCATCGTAAATGGCGGAGGATATTTCCGGCCAAGGCACCTCGCGCGGATGGGCCAGCAAATAAGCGCTATCAATAAACAACTGGCCCAAGATAACCAAGAGAGCCGACAATTGCACAAAAATGTCTGAAACTATTTTATTTAAACGGTTAATGAATAGCGTTGATAACGCGCTTGCCGGTTCAGAAACAGGCAGTTGCAAAGACTGCCAGCGTTCAAATAAACGTTGATGTTCCGGTCTTAATTGCAGCGTAGCCGGTAAGCACTCTTCCCATGCCAGCCATAGCATCAATGCCACTGCACTATCTAACCTATTTACTGAGCGCAAATCCCAGTACAGCTCTTTCCTGAGCGCTATCCGGTTGACTTTTTCCGGTAAATCAGAGGCCATTGCGACACTACGAAGAGTCCAGTCACCTGACAATTTAGCGCAAGTGTGCCCATCATCTTGTTCGATGAGTTCCAGTAATGCTGAGGGTTCTGAAGGGGCTGGATTATCAGTCGTCATTGTCATTCACGCTTGCAAACAGTGATGGGCAGTCTATCTGATTATCCAGTGGTATCCATAATAATTTGAGGCTTCCCATTTGGCGGGACAAGTAGGGGCGTAAGATATTGCGTCCCTGCTTGCGCCCAAACAGGCTTATTCCGATCTAAGGGGCGACCATTGATGTTGCCCCCGGCTTATGAATGTAATATTGGGATTTTCCCTTATGCTTGGCATGATACATAGCCTCATCGGCAAATTTCATGAGCATGTCCGCATCGTTGCTGTCCACGGGGAAAAAGCTGACACCAATACTGGCGGAAACACGGGCCTGGACGTTTTCAAAAACCACCGGTTCTTTTGCAACTGCCAGCAGCCTGTCGAGTAAAGCAAACACATCTTCGGATTTATTAAGATCGTTAAACAAAAGGACAAATTCATCGCCACCCAATCGGGCCACAGTATCGTTGCCCCGCAAAATACTTTTGAACCGCTGTGCAATTTCCTGCAATAACGTATCGCCAGCGGCATGTCCAAAAACATCATTGACTTGCTTAAATCCGTCCAAATCCAGGTAACACACGGCAAGGGATTTTTGATTCCGGTTTGCGTGAATTGTTGCCTGGCTTAACCGGTCCGCTAACAAACGACGGTTGGGCAGGCCGGTTAAGGCATCGTGATTGGCAATGCCTTCAAGTAGTTGCTGGCGCTTTATCAGTTCCGAGATGCTCGAAAATATTGCAACATAATTGGTGGTTTTTCCCTGCTCATTTTTAATGGCCGAGAACGTGAGCCATTCCGGTTCTAACTCCCCCTGCTGATTACGCTCCCAAATCTCGCCATCCCAATGTCCCTTTTCCTTAAGTGCCGCCCAGATAATTGAAGACTGCTTTTCATCCAACAGCGAGGGTTTCA
>JAUYEP010000043.1 GCA_030689765.1 Methylovulum sp. | reverse complement strand
GCGCAGCAGCGACCAGAAGCCTTCCATGGTGTCCGAATGGGCTTCGCAGAAACCGTCGCCGTCCTCGTCGCGGGCGTATTCCCCCGCCGAATGGTTGACCGTCTTGTGCGGGTAGCCCCACGCTTCCAAGCGGCTGTAGATATTAGACATCTTTCCTAAATACAGCCATAGCGCAAGTTGACAAGAGCCGCCACAACATTCCATGTCAGCGAGTAATTTTTGTGTTTTCCCCGATAAACGTCCTTGACAATCCTAAAAATCTTGCACCGACGGTTGACATGCTCAATGAAAACACGCTGTTTTGACAGCGCCTTCATGGGCTTTGTCCTCGGCCGAGAGGGGTTGGCCCTGTTTCTTTTTGATCGGGAGGGTCGAGTTCTGATGGTAGTTGTGCATCCCTTGGTATCCCGAATCCGCCAACAGCAGGGCATCGGGATGCAGCAACAGGCGGCTGTCTTTAAAGACCGAAAAATCATGCTGCCGACCTTTGCCCAACACCACGGAGAGAATGGTCAGCGTCAAGGCGCAGATCACGAGCTGCGCCTTGACCGTGTGGCGTTTTTTTTTCCTGAGTAATACGCCTTCTGACCGTTGGCAGGGCGTTCGATGGGCTGCTCCGAAACATCAATGGCCAACGTGGCTGCTGGGTCTTCCAACAGCACCTTACGGTTGGGGAGCTTTTCGACCTTGGCCAACAGCCTTGCGGTGCGGGCATAAACCTTATGGCAATAGGACTCGCTGATGCCAAAGACCGCTCCTAAATTTATCAGGGCCGGATAGTGGCGAAGGTAGTAAAGGGTCAACAGCAACCGATCTTCCAAGGCTAGCTTGGAGTCTTTCCGTCCCCGTCTTGTCAACGGGTTGAGGGCTTTTTGTGCGTCAATGTAAGCACCCAATTTATCGTTGAGGTGCTGGAAATCTTCTTTTGACAGACCCACCATCCGTAGAAACTCGTCAGGCTTGTTTGTCGGCAGTTGGGCGTAAGGGGTCATGGCTATCCGTGGTTTCATAGGGGGAAGGCAGCTATTTTAACCCGATCAATCGATGTCAGTCCTACGGCGATTATTTAGGAAAGATGTCTATTGACTGGGAGAGGGTTTAGAAAGGTACGTCTTCAAGTTCGAGCGAGTCGAATTGAGGGGTGTCGCTTTCTGATGCCGGTGTGGGTTCATTTAGCAGGTAATCCATTCGGTTAGGAATGTCATAGCAGCTAAAATCATTAGCACCGAGCATCAGCCAATCCCAATCTGAGAGGATGGGCTGGCTGTGCATGGGTATGCTCCTTTGAGGGGAAACGACAGGCGGATGCTTGTCGCTATTAAGATATATCTATATGAAATACTTGGAAAAAACAGATGGTTTTATGGTGGAGTAAATGTTTTGTGATATTGAGTTTTGAGGCATCGAGTCAATGATAAATTGACCAAGAGGTGTCATTATTGATACCATCTGCTAATGACCTCTTCTAATAAACCCCTCGACCAGATGCGAATAGAGCCGAGTAATGTCCGGTTCTCTGACTTGCTCAAAGTGTGCGAGGAATTCTTTGGCAAACCACGGCAATCCGGCACTAGCCATACCATTTTTAAGACACCTTGGCTCGGCGATCCTCGCATCAACATCCAAAATGACAAAGGTAAAGCCAAGGCATATCAGGTGCGGCAAGTGCTGTTAGCCATCGACAAGTTAAAGGCGCAACAAAATGAACATTGAACACTATACCTACCGGGTCACTTGGTCACGGGAAGATGGCGAGCATTTGGGGTTATGTACCGAGTTCCCTTCCCTGTCTTGGCTGGCATCCACTCAAGAAGAAGCGTTGGTGGGGATTAGGCAAGTGGTTGCAGAAGTGGTGGCTGATATGCAAGCCAATGGTGAACCAATTCCTGAACCATTGGCGGATAAGAATTACAGTGGCGAGTTTAGGGTTCGTATTCCGCCACAAGTACATCGTGCATTAGCGATGCAAGCTGCCGAACAACGTATCAGTCTGAACCGCTTGGTAAGTGCAAAGTTGACTGGATAAGGTTGATAGTCAGCGTGTCTTATTGGCTGGCTGTTGTTGTGCCGTTAATTGATAATCATCGAGACACTACAGGATGATTGCTAATGGCTCGTCTCAATACCTCTTTATATTCCACCGGCGCTGAATTTATGGTGCTAGGTAATCTGCTTATTCATGGCATTCAAGCGTACAAGGCCTATGTCAATCATCCCGGTTATGATTTGATTGCGGTTAATCCTGATAACAACCAGTCTTGCCGTATTCAAGTGAAAAGCCGTTATGCTACTGATTTCGATGGGGGCTTTCCGATCAGTAATTTTGATTGTGATTTTGTAGTGTTCGTTGCTTTGAACCGTGGCTATCGTTACGGCAAGGCTAAAATGGCTGGTGATTCTGGAATAATGGAGCCGGTGTTTTATGTCTTTCCGGTAAATGTCATTAAGGCGGCGAGAAAGGAAACGGCAGCTTGGCAGAAAGTGTAATTACGAGATATTACTAAGGTTAGTCAATACATTGACCACTGGTGCGGTATCGCCGATCATTTGTATCAATACAGTGTGGCGCTATAGAATTTAATGAGTTAAAAACTCATAGCCAACAGCAAAGTCTCTGCTTGAAATAGAAATTAAGTTGAGAGTGTAAGCGGGATAAAATTTGTCTGATATGCCAATCATGTCGCTGCTTGACATATCAGAAAAAATAAAATATTTATTAAAACATTAGGTTAGGGATAGTTAGGTAATGCCGCTTTGATCATTCCGTAATCTTTTTTGGTCAATGTTTCTTCGGCGCAAACCATTCCAGTTTCTTTTTGCTGCCAGGCTCTAACCAATATCATAAATGATTCGATCATGTTATACCTGTCTGCATTAGCACCAACACAACCATTACCGGCATGTCTAATTGGCAAATGGAATAGCACTCTGTTTTGAGGTACGATTTGTTTCCATTGTTTCCCTATGGGAATCTGGTCAATATTGATATTGCCAAAGTGACTGACGGAAATCAAATGATCAGCAGTGCTATCGTCACAATTCCTGATGCTTTTCAGGAAATTTGTTAATTCAATTTTCAGGTTTTGTAAATTTGCTATATGCATATTAAAATTCCTATACAGTTTAAAAATTTGCCACCGCAGCAAACGCGGTGGCGTAAAAAAGCTCTTCAAATGGGAAATGGTTGCTGACAGGGTAACGTGACACCGTTGGCATCCTTTTTTCAACCTCCTTGGGCTACCCGTTAAGCCTTGACCAAGGCACTACATACGGCTTAAATGTTTAAAAACGCAGCAAAAACTTTCTTCGCAGGCATGTGATAAATCTTTCCGCCACCTTTTTTAACTGATCTAAGACCAAGCTTTTTCAGAATAATACCGGCTTTCGTGGCATCAGATGGGGTTGGATTTTGAATGCCAATATCCAATAAAACTCCACTTGCCGTTAGCTCAGGGCCTTTCCCAAGGCTAATGGCGTTATCGAAGTCGTAAGCTGCCAGGATTTTATCTTTGAGCGGGCTTTCGACTTCAAACTGCACATTGCTCGCCGTTTGCATTGCAGCTTCGGCTTCCGTTAGCCACCATTGTTCACCATAATAATACAAATCAAACACTTGCGCCAAATGCTGCTGCATATCCACAACAATGCTACGATCAATTTTCAGGATTTCCAAAGCGGCATAACGCCGATTACCGGTGTGATCGACCAAAAAATTAGCCTCGTTAACCGAAGCACAGAATGCTGTGCGCCTCGGAAAAACGCTGGTTGCAGGTGCATAAGGTAGCCTCAACTCGTCACGGTTTTTGGATAGAAACGCCTTGAGTGCAGCGATGTCACTTTTACGAAACGTTGCGTCAAGTTCACCGAGTTCAACAAGCCAATGCGAAATCGCAAGCTTCACCGTATCCTTATCCGAAGGGTTAAGCAAGTGCCCATCAAGGATAAATTCGGCAGGAGCCAAACTTCTGAAAAAGCTAGTTTTTCCAATGCCTTGCTCACCGCTCAACACGAGAACCAACTCGTTTTTTACGCCCCGCTCATCGGCTATTATGGCTACTGCACCTAATGACCAACGTTTCAAAACGATGTCTCGATACGTTTCCTGACCCACTTCGACAATCAATTTGCTTGCCAGTGCTGCCATTCGATCAATCCCATCCCAAGGCTTCGATTTTATCCAAGTTAACACGGGATTAAATCTCTGCATGTCGCCAATGGTAAGCAAGTAGGCTCTAAGTGCGTGTCTCAAAAGGTCCCAGGTTAAGCCCGAGCCAGCCTGTTTACCATTAAGTTAATCATAGCGATGTGGATAAAAGCCTTGCTAGAGTCGGTACAGGCTTCGTAATCCTTGCTCAAACGGCGATAACGATAAAGCCAGGCAAAGGCCCGTCCCACAACCCAGCGGCGGGGCAACAATTTAAATCCTGAAGTGCCCTGAGGGCGAAGCACGGCCGCCCAGATGATCCGGAAGCATTCAGCGGCCCAAGCGGTGAATGCCTTACCGTTGTAGCCCCCGTCCACCCAAATGCGGCGTATCTTTTTGCAGCTACCGGTCAGTGACTGCAAGATAAGTTTCGCCCCTTCCCGCTCGGGCACATTGGCTGCTGTCACCACAATCACCATGACGGGCCCCAAGGTATCAACAAGGATATGGCGCTTGCGTCCTTGGATACACTTGGCGGCATCATAACCTTTGATGCCCGCCAAAGCGGTTGTTTTAACGCTTTGGCTATCGATGCTCCCCGCTGTAGGGTGCTTATGCCGCCCCGCTTTTCGCCGGACATCGGCGCGTAGCGTGCCGAGGGCCCTTTCCCAGGTGCCGTCTTTGACCCAGCGACGAAAATAACCGTAGACAGTTTGGTACGGCGGAAAGTAGCCCATCGGCAACAAACGCCAGGCACAACCACTCCGGACGACATAGAATACGGCGTTGAGTATCTTCCGTAGGTTGGCTTTTCTCGGTCGGCCACCCGGCAAGGCCGCTGGTAACAGTTCACGGATCACATTCCATTTACGGGCATTTAAATCAGTCGGGTAGCGTTTAGGGCGTTTTCGTTTGGACATGGCAAAATGTCGCCATTTTCTAAGTTTTCAACGGTACTGGCTACTTTTAAAACACGCACTAAGGGTGATGGCGTCTTGCATCCGCTGGTCAAAAAAGCGCAGGGCATTGCGGCCTGACGTTTTGGCCTGATACATGGCAATATCCGCGTTTTTCAACAAGTCATCCACCGACTGTTCGTGACCGCTAAACAACGTAACGCCAATGCTGGGGGTGCTATGGTAAATATGGCCGGCGAGCAAGAAGGGCTGGTTGATGGCGGCGAGAACTTTATTGCCTATGGTTTCAGCCTGATTTGCCGCTTCGATGGCCTGCATGCCCAAATCTTCAAGCATCACGACAAACTCATCGCCACCCAGACGGGCCACCGTATCCGCTTCCCGGACACACAAGGCCAACCGTTCGGCAACCTGCTGCAACAACAGGTCCCCCATATCATGGCCCAAGGTATCGTTGAGTGTTTTAAAATTATCCAAATCGATAAACAATAACGCACCAATCTGGCATTTACGGTAGCTGGAAGCCAATGCCAATTTTAAGCGGTCTTGTAACAGCCGCCGGTTAGGCAAGTTAGTGAGGGGGTCATAGAATGCCAGGTGTTGAATTTCTTCCTCAGCAGATTTTCTCAAGGTGATGTCGGTCACTGTGCCCACATAATGGGTGACCGTCCCCTCCGGGTCTTTTACCGCAGTAATAGTGAGAAATTGGGGATAAATTTCCCCATTTTTGCGGCGGTTCCAGATTTCACCATTCCAATCCCCTGAGTGATTAATACGCTCCCACATGGCGGCAAAAAATGCCGGTTCCTCCCGCCCCGATTGGAGCATGCGCGGGTCTTTGCCCACCACTTCGCGCGCGCTATAACCGGTAATGTCAGTAAAGGCTTTATTCACCTGGAGGATAACGTTGTTGGCATCGGTGACCATCATGCCTTCCTGGGATTCAAAGACGGTGGCGGCGATGCGGAGCTGCTGCTCCGCTTTCTTGCGTTCGGTAATATCACGGGTGACAGCGAGCTGCATGATAGTGCCATTGGCTTCTTTCATCGGCACGGCATGGGTCTCCAACCAACGGCACTTCCCCTTAAACCCCAGTATTTCATATTGCATGTGCATGCTATCACCGGCAATGACGCGCCTGTGCAATTCTTCATAAGCCTTACGGTATTTGGGGGCGATCACATTAAGTACGGGCTTGCCAAGCACTTGTTCTGACGAATCCGCTTCAAGCATTGCCAACCCCGCCGGGTTCATCATAACCAGACTACCCTGGGCATCTACAATTTTGATACATTCAGGTTCGTTATCGATGATGGCCCGTAGACGCGATTCGCTCTCGGTGAGCTTGGTTTCAATCTGCTTGCGTTCGGTAATATCAACGAAAGTGGCAATTGCCCCCGTTATAACGCCGTCTGTAATGATGGGTTGTGACCAATATTCCACAGGTACGGAGGAACCGTCCTTACGCCAGAACACTTCATCCGCCACATAAACGTCCTCATTGCGGCGATAGGCGGCATACATCCGGCATTCAGCGGCGGGATAAGCGCTACCATCGGGATGCGAATGGTGGATGAGTTCATGGATATGCTTGCCGATGATCTCGCCAGCGTTGTCATAGCCCAAAACCCGTAAGAATGCGCGGTTCACAAATCGGCAATTGCCCTGGGTATCGACACCGTAAGCCCCTTCCGCCATTGAATTGAGCAATGAAGACAACTGTTGGTTCGAATCATGCAGTGCTGTTTCAGCTTGCTTGCGGTCGGTAATATCGTGCATGACCGCAAGCACATGCGACCCTTGGGCGTCATTGGCACAAATGGTTGTGTAGATTTGGGCAGTCCGTTTCCCGCCATTTTTTCGGGTGATGACCCACTCCTCCCCGCACAGGTGGTCGCCCAGACGCATACGTTCCATGCGCTGTTTTGCCCGGTCTTGAACTTCCGGGTCAATATAAACGGTCTGCCAGCCTAGGCGATTAAGTTCCTCTAACGTAAAACCGGTGAGCATCTCCATACTTTGGTTCCACACCGTAAAGCGGACATAGGGCGGTTCGGCAATGCCATGGCAGACCGCCACACCATCCACTTCGGCCTCTATCACCGCTTGGGTGAACGCTAGTTGATCTGTCAGTTGACCTTCAAGGATCTTACGTCGGGTAATATCATCTTTAATGGCAAGATAATGGGTGGCATGTCCATCTGGCTGGCGTATGGGTGAAACCAAAGCCATTTCAATATATTCGCTGCCGTCTTTACGTTTATTGACGAACTCACCTTTCCAGGTCTCGTTACGTCTTAACACCTCCCACATGTCACTGTATGTTTCTCGGGGGGTTTTACCGGATTGCAACAACTTTGGGTTTTGCCCGATAGCCTCGTCGCGGCTATACCCTGTCTCCTTAACGAAGGCTTCATTGACAAATTCGATGTTGGCATCAAGGTCAGTGATCACGATTGAGCTGGGGCTTTGCTCCACCGCCAGGGAAAGCTTTATCAGCACATCCTCCATCAGTTTTTGTTCGGTAATATCCTGGTAAATGCCCAGCACGCCCACCGTTTCGTTATGGGCATTCCGCAACGGGACTTTGGAAGTCCGTAGCCAGATAGCGTTGCCGTCCGGCATGGCCTGAGGTTCTTCATAGAACAGCTTGGGGATGCCAGTAGCCATGACCTGGCGGTCATCGGTGCGGTAAAGCTCCGCTTGCGCTTTCCAGCCCAGCTGGTAATCATCCTTGCCGATAACGTCGTCTGGAGATGCCTCGCCCGCATCTTTAGCAAAAACGGGGTTACAACCCAAATAGCGTAAATCCTTATCTTTCCAGAAAATACGCATGGGCACGGTGTCAATAATGGTCTTAAGCAAGTTGCAGGCTTCTGTAAGCGAGGCTTCCGTCTCCCGAATGCCGGTCACATCATAGAACCAGCCCAGCATAGCGGGCTCATTTTCATAGTCGATTTTGAAATAGGTGGCGAGTGTCCAGACTGTCCCTTCCCCAGGAACCGACAGTTCCACGAGTTTATCGGCAACCGCCTTGCCCTGGCTGATTTGGCAAAGGACTTCTTCGTAGTCTTGCGGATGGGCGTAATACTGCTTCGGATTGTCCCCAATCACGTTATTTAGGTGTGTATTGGTCAGTTTCGCATAACGGGCATTGGCAAATAACACCCTATCTCCAGATAAGGCCGTAATGCGTATGGCAATTGGGCTGGTGTCCAGCAACGAAAGCATGAGTTCCTGCTTATGGCGAAGGGCTTTCTCTTCGCGCCCACGTCTTGCCAGTTCGCGCATCAAGTTTAGGGTATTGGTCGTGACGGTTTCATAAGTGGAAAGTATGATGCTTATCAGCACCTTCGTTAACCCGCCCATTTGTTCTCTGGCCTGTTTTTTGGCAAGTTCCAGCGGCAACCCTGATTGCATAGCCAGCACCACCTGAGCCAAATAACGGTCACTTTCGAGGATATGTGCAGCTAACCAATTCGTGAGGAAGGCAAGGATTTCTTCGATCACCGCATCCCTTGGCTTAGTGTTTTCTTCAGCTTTCAGCCTGGATACGGTTTCTATAAAGCTGTCGTGGGCAGACTTATGTGCGGCCTCCAATGGGTCGTCGGGAAGATACTGATGCCAAATGGATTCTTCTGTTTGAAAGTGATAAACGGCGTAGTCAGCGAGTTGCTCAAAAATTGTATTGATTGAAGGAATGTCGGCTTTAAAAGCGACATGGCTTGCGAGCTGGTTCAATAATCGGACCAATTTCCGGTGTTGCCCGTCAATCTTTTGCACACCCGTATTGAAATTTTCGTTCCACGGGAATATATCAATTGAATTCATTGTCACTTTCCTAACTGATGTTACGCAACCCGTAATTTCTTCAACTCTTCGTAAGCCATCTGGTTCGCCTTTATAAACAGTTTAGCCCGCATGGAAGAATGGTTGGTTTTGTGTTTTATCTTCAAGCACTCCAGCTTGAACACCGCATAGATGGACATGAAGATAGGGTTGTTCTGTGTGGTGACCGTGCGGGTGGGTGATTTTGCCAGATCCGCATTGGATTTTAAAGATTTGTGGAACTCTTCGACTTTTCGGTCATCAACCTTTGCTCTTTGAGGCTTTGGTTGAAATTTAAAAGCCGGACATGGCGTTATCTTGTAAATAGCTTTGATTCTGTGTGCTGCGGGGTGAATCTATGGTTTATATTCTATTCGTGAATATGAACACTTACTCCAGTTTTTACACGATCAAACAAATCCATAACATCGGCATTTTTCATGCGGATGCAACCATGCGAGCCGGGACTGCCCGTCATCAATTCATCTGGGCAGCCGTGAATATAAATATAGCGCCAGGCTGTATCCACATTACCGTAACGGTTTTTTCCAGGCTCCATCCCCCCCAACCAGAGTATGCGCGTTAATATCCAGTCGCGCTGCGGTTGTAACCTTCCAAGTTCTGCACTGTAAATTTCGCCGGTAGCGCGTCTGCCGATAAAAACGCTTTGTAATGGTTGATCAGCGCCGATTTTTGCACGGATTTTATGCCAGCCGCGCGGTGTGCATTCGCTGCCTTTTTGTTCGCCCGCGCCATTTTTGGCGGTGGAGACAGGGTACGCTTTCAGGGCTTCGCCGTTGTTAACAATAGACAATTGCTGGGTATCAATAGAAATGTCGAGAAAAAAATCAGTTTTCATGTTATCGGCGCATTGTTGTAAGCCGCCCCCTCTAAGCCGTCATTTGTAAGCACCGTAAAAATAATGGGAATTGCTGCTAAAATGCGGTGGCTTCAACCTCCACGCCTACCAACTAATACGGAACAAGCAGCAAGGCTTAACCTTCTTAAACCATCCCGCCTTATGTTGGCAACCACCTTCCCACGGATTATTATGCATTCTTCCAGAAATCTCACCATCGACATTCTGCGTGGCATTGCCATTTTCACGATGGTTGCTGCAAATTTAAGCGCCTCATTACTCCAGCCTGATGATAAAGTTTTAATCTTTCGCTTATACGGCACTTTTGCCGCCCCATTGTTCGTTATGCTAGCCGGTATGATGGTGGTTATTACCGGTACAAAACATGCAACTTTCCAACATTATCTCAAACGCGGTTTGTCAATTATCGTCTGTGGCTGCTTGCTGGATGTGCTGGTATGGCAGATCTATCCTTTCCTGGGCTACGACATATTGTATTTGACAGGCCTGTCCATTCCTGTCGTCCATTTATTATCGAAATACTGCACGATAACCACCCGAACACTCATCGTAATCCTTCTGATTGCTTCGACGCCCGCACTGCAAACATTGTTTGATTACCGCGAAGAATTGTCAAGCGTGGAGATTGCCCCGCTGCCATTTAGCGATTATCTGGTGCTTTTGTTATCGGAACCGACTGCACAACGTTTTTTGCTCGATGGCTGGTTTCCACTCATGCCCTGGTTAAGTGTTGCTATTACGGGCAGTATTTTAGGCTCGCTTTATAGACAAGGTTATTCATTTGCTTCAAAGCGTTTACTGGCAACAGGTATCGCACTCTTTTGCATTGGCGTTGCCCTATGGCTAGCGCAAAACCCGCATCTGGTGATACGCGAAGGTTATTCGGAATTGTTTTACCCACCCACAACAGGTTATTTGTTTACGGCAACGGGTCTTATTTTCATAGGCTTTTTTTGTGTTGAAACCACTCAACAGCTCACTCTACATTCTGTTTTTCTTAAATTGGGACATGCCAGTTTATTTATGTACCTTTTTCACCAGATAGTGCTGGTTTTTATCTTAATGCCCATCGAAATTTTAAATAACCAGCCCCTGCCGACTTTTCTCCTAACGTATCTAGCCGTTATTGCTGTCATGGTAGCGGCTGGCCATTTACTGGCCAGCATCAAGCAAAAATATAAAAATCTGCCGTTTATTGTGCGTTTTATTATCGGTAGTTAAAGCCACTCAGGATTATTCTTAAGTTGTAGGGTCGTAGATGCACATTTACTGTTGACTTTTAAGTTATTCGCACCTGCAACGGACATACTTGCATAAGTTATAAAAACAGCGCTATGCCCTTGAAAGCATAAAGGCTTTGAATTCGTCATGGGCCAGCGGATGGCAAAAATAGTAGCCCTGCACCTGGTCACAGCCCTTGGCTTGCAGAATGTCCAATTGTTCTTTGGTTTCGACGCCTTCGGCGACAACTGATAATCTCAGATTGTGCGCCATGGCGATAATAGTGGAAGAAATGGCTTCGTCATCGGCATCGGTGGCGATATCGTCCACAAACGACTTGTCGATCTTCAGTGTGTCAATAGGGAAACGCTTTAGATAACTTAACGAAGAATAACCGGTGCCAAAATCGTCGATCGAAAATGAGATACCCATTTTTTTAAATTCATGCAGCGTTTTAATGGTGTTCTCGGCATCTTCCATCACCACGCTTTCAGTCAATTCCAACTTAAGATTTTTAGAATCCATTCCTGTTTCCTCCAGGATGCCAGCAACCAGATCGAGCTGGCCGGGCTTTTTAAGCTGCACACCAGAATAGTTGACAGACATAATGAACGGCGGGATGCCCTGCTGTTGCCACTTTACATATTGTTGGCAAGCGGTGCGCAATACCCAGGAACCAATAGGTAAGATCAAATCAGTCCGTTCGGCATAAGGGATGAATTTGGCCGGTGAGACAAAGCCCAGCTTGGGGTGTTTCCAGCGCACCAACACTTCAGCGCCAACAATCTTGTTGCTGCTGACTTCGATTTGCGGCTGATAGTGCAGAAAAAACTCATCGCCCTCCAGCGCCTTGCGCAGGCTGGTTTCCAGCTCCAGTTCGTCATGGACTTTCTGGTTCATGGCCTCGGAATAAAACTGGTAGTTATTTTTACCCAGGCTTTTGGCGTGATACATTGCGGTATCCGCATTCTTTAACAACTTGTCAATATCCAGGCCGTCGTCGGGGTAAGTGGTGATGCCTATGCTGGTGGTGACGAAAAAATCGCGGCCGCTTAAGGATACTGGTTTATTGAAGGCTTCAAGCACTTTTTGGGCAACAATGGCGACATCTTCAATATGGTCTATGTTGGTCAGGACGATAGTGAATTCGTCGCCCGCCAGACGCGAGACGATATCAACTTTACGTACACAATGACGCAGCCGATTGGCAACTTTAATGAGCAACTGATCGCCAACCTGGTGCCCCATCGTGTCATTGACAATTTTGAAACGATCCAGATCCAGAAAAAACAGCACGACCTGCCGTTGTTCCCGGTTTGCCATATCAATAGCCCACTTAAGTTTTTCCATGAACAGCGTACGGTTGGGCAATCCAGTCAACGAATCGAAATGGGCCAATTGCATCAATCGGTTTTCGGCTTCCTTGCGTGCGGTAATATCGGCAAAAATACCGACAAAATTAGACACTTCGCCGACATCGTTCTTAACCGCACTGATTGACACCCATTTAGGATAAATTTCCCCACATTTCCTTTTGTCCCAGACTTCGCCGCTCCATCTACCGGATTCCTTGAGTTTGCTCCACATCGCCCTATAAAAGCTGGGTGGATGCACGTCGGACTTCATGATGCGCGGATTCTTGCCAATGACGTCTTCCCTGCTAAAGCCGGTAATAGTGGTGAACGAGGCATTGATGTCGATAATGTTGGCATAAGTATCGGTCACCATGATCGCATCGTGGCTGTCCTCGAAAACCCGCGACATCAGCCTTAATCCCTGTTCGGTTTTTTTGCGTTCGGTAATGTCGTGGATGATGGTCATCCAGGTTTTTTGTTCATTGTAAAACGGCTCGCCAACCGTGATTTCCACCGGAAAAAACTCGCCGTTTTTTCGACAGCCGAAAATCAATTGATTGCTTTGCAGATTTGCGTTGTCGTGTTGATCCTGATTGAATTTATTGAATCCCGGCACCAGGTTTTCCATGAGCATACCTGACAGCTCCTGTCCGCTATAACCAAACAGCTTCAGCGATATCGGATTAAAGGATTCGATTTCCATGTTTTCGTTGAACGTTATAATCGCTTCGTTGGCATGTTCCAGGATATTGCGATATTTTTCCTTGGCCTGATCCAGCTCAACGGTTAGCGCCAGCAGGCCTTGATTGGTCACTTCGAGTTCCTTTTGCAATTGCTGGATGGTGTCCATGCCTTCCCGGATTTTTTCTTCCTCAATCTGCTCCAGTTCCAGGGTCAGCATCAAAATGCCGCGATTGGTTTCGTCCAGCTCCAGTTGCAATTCGCGGATCTGTTCCGACTTTACAAACAGCTCCTTTTCAAGTTCAAAATAATTCATACAAAGGCTATTTCACAAAAATTAAAGTCGCGTCATCGCTATCTTTTTGCAGCTTACGGTGCATTTGTTCGGCAATAAATTGCGCCGGTTTTTCGCCTAAATGGGCAAATTCATGCCAGTTCCAGCGCGAGGACACACCGTCGGAATGCAATACCAGGGCCTGCCCCGGGCTCCAGCGATGCCGGCTGATAATAGGCGCTGGCGCTTGCCGGCCCAGGATGCCCCTTTTTAACAACAAACTGACTTTTTCGTCGCCACCGACAACTTTGGCTTCGATATTACCGATACTGGCAAAGGTCAGTGTCGAGTTGCCGTGGTCAAAATAGGCTAGGGCCATCACTACGCCACTGGTGGCTTGGCAAGCCAAATCAATGCCGCGGAAAATACCGGGTATCGGTTGGTCGCTGTGATGGTCAATGTAGTGTTCGGCAGTCCGGGCCGCCCTTTGCGCCCGCGCACCGTGGCCGACGCCGTCGATAACGGCGATCAGGCAACTGCCGCTGTGTTCACGCTTGATAAGATAAGCATCGCCATTAACATCAAAACCCTGCTTGGGACGGCTAACCGCGCCTATGTCCAGCGGACAAACCAGATACTTCGGTGCAACGAAGGGCGCTGGCAGCCATTTCTTGCAGATAATATCGGTGCCGGAATGCCCGCCTTGCCGTGAATGGATTTCCATGACATCGACCATACGCTTGACTGACCCCAAGCCTATACCCAGCGTGCCGGAACTGGAATAACCGTCGGCTAAAGCCTTCCCAGCATCAAAACCTGGGCCTCGGTCATGCGATGAAATCAGGATGCCGGCCCGATCCGATTCGGCAAGGGTTTGCAAGTTGACCGTACCGCGGCCCGCATACTTAATCAGATTGGAAGCCAGCTCGCTGACCACCAGCACGATTTGTTCCTGGGCAGCACTGCTGAAACCGAGTTGCAAGGCAAGCTGTTTGGCTGTGCGTCTGGCTACAACGCTATCGGCATAACGGCTAACAGACATGGAAAAGCTTTCCAGCTGCACCCGCTTACCTTGCCCTGGCCCATTTCTTGATGGTGACCATGCTGCCCGCCCCCAGTTGGGAATCGATGCGCATTTCATCCATTAGCCGTTTAACGCCGGGCAAACCCATACCCATGCTGTTGACGGTGCTAAAACCTGGCATCATCGCCTGTTCGATATTGGCAATGCCGGGGCCGTTATCTTCAAATATCAGCTCAATGCCAACTTTGCCGGCTTGTTGCATAATATTCCAGCGCATTTTGCCGC
>JAUYEP010000036.1 GCA_030689765.1 Methylovulum sp. | reverse complement strand
AAGCCCCAAATTGTCCGATCCTGTCCACAATCCCCTGCGTATCCAGCCCGCAAAGCCTAAGCAATTCCTCACGCGTGCCCTGTTCAACAAAACAATCCGGCAGGCCGATGTTGAGCACCGGCATCAATATCCGCTGCGCCTGCAGGAACAGGTTGACGGCGCTGCCCGCCCCGCCGGAAAGCACATTTTCTTCGACGGTGACGAAGCTGTCATGGGTTTTTGCCAGTTCCAGCAGCAAGGTTTCATCGAGGGGTTTGACAAAACGCATATTGGCGACGGTCGCATTGAGCCGTTTGCCGGCTTCAATGGCGGGGGCCACCATGCTGCCCCAGGCGAGGATGGCGGTGCGGCTGCCGCTGTGCCTAATCTCTGCCTTGCCGATGGTAAGCGTGGCCAGCGTGGGTTCAACGGCGGCACCCGGGCCTTTGCCGCGCGGATAACGCACGGCCGCAGGGCCCGGGTGCAGGAAGCCGGTGGTCAGCATCTGGCGGCATTCGTTTTCATCTGCCGGCGCCATAACCAGCAGGTTGGGGATGCAGCCCAGATAGCTGAGGTCAAAGCTGCCGGCGTGGGTCGGGCCATCGGGGCCGACCAGGCCGGCGCGGTCCAGCGCAAACAGGACATCAAGGCCTTGCAGGGCGACATCGTGGATCAGTTGGTCATAGCCGCGTTGCAGGAACGTTGAATAAATCGCGACAACGGGTTTGGCGCCCTGGCAGGCCTGCCCCGCCGCCAGCGTGACGGCATGTTGTTCGGCGATCGCGACATCAAAATAACGGTCGGGGAATTGCTGCGAGAATTTGACCAGGCCCGAGCCTTCGCGCATCGCGGGCGTGATGCCCAGCAAGCGCCCGTCCTGCCGCGCCATGTCGCACAGCCAGTCGCCGAACACTTCGGTGTAGGTCGGGTGCGGCGACGGGGTTGATTTGGGCAGGCATTCCTTGCCCGGGTCAAACGCCGGTACGCCGTGATAGGCGAGCGGGTCTTTTTCCGCCGGGCCGTAGCCTTTGCCTTTTTTGGTGACGACATGCAAAAAGCGCGGGCCGGTGATGTGCTTGAGGTTTTCCAGGGTCGCCACCAGCACGTCAACATCATGGCCGTCAATCGGGCCGATGTAGTTGAATCCCAGTTCTTCAAACAAGGTGCCCGGGATCACCATGCCTTTGATGTGTTCCTCGGTGCGCCGCGCCAATTCCCATACGGTGGGCATCTTGCTCAACGCCTTTTTGCTTTCTTCGCGCATCGACGAATACAGGCGGCTGGAGAGGATTTTCGACAGGTAATTGTTCATCGCGCCGACGTTCGGCGAAATCGACATGTCGTTGTCATTCAAGATGACCAACAGGTTGGCGTCGATGGAACCCGCATGGTTCATCGCCTCGTACGCCATGCCGCCGGTGATGCTGCCGTCGCCGATGATGGCGACCATCTGCTTGTCCTCGCCTTTCAGGGACGACGCTATCGCCATGCCCAGCGCGGCGCTGATCGAGGTGCTGGAATGGCCGACACCGAAGGCGTCGTATTCGCTCTCGGAACGCGAGGGGAATGCGCCGATGCCGCCCAGGGTGCGTATCGTCATCATGCGCTCTTTTCGGCCGGTGAGGATCTTGTGCGGATACGCCTGGTGGCCGACATCCCAGACCAGCTGGTCAGAGGGCGTGTCAAAGACGTAATGCAGCGCGACGGTGAGTTCCACCGCACCGAGACCGGCCGAAAAATGCCCACCGGAGATGCTGACCGATTGCGTCAGGAACTCGCGCAATTCTTTGGCGAGCGGTTTTAGCTGCTCTTTCGGGAGCTTTCGGACATCGGCGGGGCTGTTGATGCCGTTGAGGAGCGGGTAGTTGTCTGGCTTGTTCATGTAATCGATTCCTTGAGTTGGCATGCCTTAGGCGGCCGCATGATTATCCCGCATCATTTATGGGGATGGTGGATCAGTGATTGCGTTGGATGATATAAAGCGATAAATCGCGCAACAAATCCGCTTCTTTACCAAAACTGCTTAAATTTTCCAATGCCATTTCATGCAATTCCTGCGCTTTTTGTTTGGCACCTGCCAAGCCTAATAGGGCGGGATAGGTAGGTTTGTCATTGTCCTTGTCTTTACCTTGTGTTTTGCCTAGCGTAGCGGTGTCGCTTTCTTCATCCAGAATATCGTCTTTAACCTGAAAGGATAAGCCGATACATTTGGCATAATGGTCGAGTTTTATCGCAACCGTTTGGTCTATGTCTGTTTTTGATAGCGTTGCCATATTGACGCTGGCGCGGATCAATGCCCCGGTTTTATGGATGTGCATATTTTCCAGCTCAGGCAGGCTTAGTTGTGTGCCCACGGATGAGAGGTCAATGGCCTGGCCACCAACCATGCCTTGCGAACCACTTGCTTTTGCCAGCGTAGTGATCATTTTTAACCTGGCTTCTGCATCCGCAACAATACTTGAATCATGGGCGAGTATTTCAAATGCCAAAGCCTGCAACGCATCGCCGGTTAAAATGGCGGTGGCATCATCGAATGCGATATGGCAGGTTGGTTTGCCGCGCCTTAGATCGTCGTCATCCATCGCAGGAAGATCGTCGTGGATTAATGAATAAACGTGGATAAATTCAACGGCACATGCTGGGCCATCTAAAGCTTCCGGTGCAAGACCCAAAGTTTTTCCGGTGCAATAAGTCAGCATCGGGCGCATACGTTTACCGCCATCCAGCGCACAATAACGCATCGCTTGATGCAGTTTTTGAGGTAATTTGTTTGCATCTGGCAGGCGTTGCGCCAAAGCGTGCTCGACACGGGTTTGACAAAAACTGAGGTATTCTTTTAACGCATTACTCATCGGTAAATGGCTCCAGGGTTTGAGTGCCGTTTTTTTCTATAAGAAGCTGAACCTTTTGTTCAGCTTCTTGCAAGGCATTTTGGCAGATACGGGTTAGGGTAACTCCGCGTTCAAAGGACTTTAAAGAATCTTCCAGAGATATGTCACCTTGCTCAAGCTGACTGACCAGTTGCTCAAGCGCGGCAAGGGAGTCTTCGAATGTTGCGTATTTCTTTTTCGGCATGGTGATTGGTTTGGGTTTTATGCTCAAGCGGTGTAAATCAAGCGGGGCATTATATATGAAATTGGCTGGCGAGTGCTGGGGGTGATGATTCAAAATGGGCGGGAGAAATGCTTGTGCTGGGACATTAACGGACATTAACCAAGCACAAGCCGATTGCGATAAGGCATGACCAAAGGGGTTAATTATTGATGCCATCCGTCAAGCGGTGTTCCAATATAAAGCGGTTGGACCAATCGGCATTCCGGCTGTCGCTAATTCTTTTGAATACTGAGGGTTCAGCCGATATGGCAATGTTTTCAGGATTGACTGCAACATAGGTGGCAATGCGTTTTAAAACGGTGAGTATGTCGTCTTCAATATCTTCGTAGGTAATGCACAAGGGAAAAATACGCTTGTTATAAAAATACTGTTGCCAGCCCTTTTCTTGGGCAGCGATGTGGCCGTACCAGTTTTTTATCATGTCATAGTCGTATTCCAGTGCGTTGAGCTGGCTTAACTCTTCTTCACTGTGTTGTTTATTGGTGTGAAACACCGATGATGCCGTCGCTTTGTAAAGCGAGACGGCCTGTGCAAAAAGATCGCGACGTGTCAGGTAAATGTATTTGAATCCAGCCAAATAAGATTGGTCATCCATCGCTTCCATAAAGTTTTGAAACTGAAACCAACTGGCTTTAAGGCCAGACACATCATTTGCTGTCCTTTTAACGCGGATGGCGTTGCGGATATATTCATCAGGCGTGCGGCCTGGAATGTTTTTCAGCCGGTTATTGATGGATAATTGCCCCAGCACTTCTTGAGGAGTCCCTAAGCGTTTAGTTTTCATCATCATATCGCAGAGATAAGTGCTGCCTGAGCGCGGCGTTATCGCAATAATATACCGGCTGCGCGGTTCAGGCAGGGCTTCTATATCCTGAAGCCGCTTCAAATTAAGCACAGGGTTATCAAATAGCGTGGGGATTTGGTTCATTGGGATTTTTTGAAACGTGTTGCAACGTATTGAAAGTGTTTTATTCTGAACTGACGTGCTGTTAAATTTTACCGATTAGATCGCTTATTTTTTTACTGGCATTCATTTTAGCAATGATTTTATCCAGAGGCAGCGCATCCAGCAGTGTTGTTTGGCTACTCTCTTTCTCCATAAACCGTTCCAAGTTCTTACGCAAACCCATTTCACCTTGTTTTAAATAGAGGTTATAAAGGGCTTCCCAATGCCCACCACCGACTTGCGCAAAACCTTGCTGCTTTGCGGCCGCAATTGCCCGTCCACCATTCTGTACTTTTTGCTTGTAATGCGAATGGGAGCGCATACGAAATTCCCGATAGGTTAAATTTAGGCTGCAGGCATAGTTTTTTATTTCGCTGCCTTCCCGATCAAAAATATGGTGATTACCCTGGCTTACAGTGAATTGTGGGTTAGCACGCATAATAGCCTTGCTGGAGATATGCGTTACGGGTGTCCGGTGCGTAATGCGACGAAAGAATAAATCATTGTCTTCGGCAGATTCCCCGGTAACGGGATTATAAAAACTTTTGGGCACGATAATGGCGTCTATGGTTTTGGGTGTACGTTCCAGTAGGTTATGAAGTGGCTGCATTGGGCATAAAAACTCATCCGCATCCGTCAGTACCAGCCATTCAAGATCATTCCATAATGACATCGCAAACCGACACGCGCCGGTTATTTTTTTTCCCTGATAATGTGCAACGACCGGATCGTGCAGTATAAACACTTGTGTGTCATCGAAAAGTTGTTCAAACAACTTAACGTATTCCAGGGTGCGGTCAGTAGACAGGTTATCAATAATAAAAAACCTACGCAGACCTAATTCATAATGCCAAAGTAAATTATAAAAAATAATGTCTTCTTCATCCTTGATCATGGAGATAAAAGCCACTTTCTCTAAAACTTGATGCCCGTCAAGGCAGATTGGGTTTGTGTCATACACATCGCCATCCAAAAAACTTGCGGCAATTGCGTAGCTTCTAGGGTCGTGCTTTTGAATATGCGGGAGCTCAACAATTTTTTTGTAGTTCAATGAATCCATCAAATAACTGGCAAGGGTACGCACAACACTAAGATGCTCCCCCTTATCATTGACTTCTTCGAGCAGGGCAATGGCATCGTCTATTTTATTTTTTTTCTTTAGATCATGCGCTTGATTAAGCGCTTCGGGGATATTAAGAATCATTTTAGTCATAAAAGAGGTGATTTTTGTCATAAAGGACTATGCCGCTCTGTTAAATATGAAATCTTGCTTTTTGAGAAAAGCAGTTAGCTGCCGTTTCAGAGGCTTAATCAGATACCAGGACGTTACCAAGAGTAAACGGTGATAAATTAATTATTTCGGCAAACCGGATTCCGGTCATCCCAAGCCTTGAATGGTTTGTTCGACAACGCTCATGAAGGTTGGATGTTTAGGCGCATGCCAAGGCGTGTCAGGATCAGGCAACGGGTCATAAAATAGTTTCCCATCCTCACGCCCCAGATATTCCCTGGCGATATATTCATAATCCGCCATATTCTCCTCAATAAGCTGTAATTGTAGCTTAGGCGATATTAAGGAATTTGATTCCTGATTATTGCTTGGTTGTGATAGGACGCTATTTATCAGACGATTACGGATATTTGGGTCAATATTGGCGCGTTGGTAAATATCAATCAAACTAAGCTTGGCATAGGGAAGCGATTGATTTTTGGATTCAACCCCAATAGTCGATTTTAAAGGTATGGCAGATTGAAAATTTATTGCCGTCAATATGTCTGCTATAAGATCCGGCTGATTTTGCTGCCCTTCATAAGGGCGAATAATCATGTTTTCTTTTCCAAAGACCTTAGCCCAACGATCGACAAGTGTCCTATAGCTCGGGCGCTGCGGCCTATTTTTCGAAAAATTGATATACGCTTCAATGCTCCGGTTCCAAGGGGGGGATTTAACTGTCTTGACAGTTTGGCTGTAGGCTGATGGCCACCAAGTATCATGGCGGCGAAGATAAACCACAATACAGACCTCATAATCCGAAAAGAACGCTTTCACTGGTTCAATATCATTCGGAATGTAAAAGCATTCTGAACTAAATAACACTGAATGTGCTGAAGATTTCTTGATTTCTTTTTCAAGCGATCGGGCCATGTCAGACAGCTCTTTTTCACGTTCATTCACCCTATGTTTTTTTCCGAATCCAAGCGCGTCACTTAAAAGATAATGCTCGGTCCCTAACCCGCTCGAGGCAGTAATGGGGTAAAGTAGACCGTGGCTTTTTAGCTCTTCCCTTTTCTGATAGAAAAAATTTTGAATGCTAGAAGTACCCGTTTTAGGAATTCCAATGTGTAAAAATATAGTTTTAGTCATAAATTGAACGATTTTATGTATTGACACTAAATAGTACAGCTTGTCTATCTATTGTTGGCAGCGCTGTTAACGGAAGTTAAACTTAACGGGTAATATAGTGGGCTGAAGTCATACTATCTCAGAAAGGATTATTTTTTCAGGCGTGTAAACAGGTAAGCCAGATGCACGTATGTCATTTACAAATTCCACAAAAGCCGGAATATCATCTACTGGCGCGCCTTTTAAATCCCAGGGCGCAAACTCCCACCATTTTGACTTAAGCAAGCCTTCAATCTGATCTTCTGGAAACCTGAACTTTTTTACTCTGGCAGGTGAACCGGCAACAACGGCATAAGGCGGCACATCTTTGGTGACCACAGCCATAGCGGCTATCACTGCGCCATGCCCTATGGTTACCCCTGGCAAAATAAAAGCGCCGTGCCCAATCCAGACATCATTGCCAATCGTTGTCAGTTTTGCAAAACCATGCCGGGTAGTGTGTTTAAAGTCACGCTGGTTTAGTTCAATGCCTTTAGGTAAGTCCATGTCGAGAATACCTTTATAGACACCATAAAAAAAGGGTGAAGTGCTTATCCAGTGCATCGGGTGGGGATGGCGGCCAATTTGCACTTCTTCGCCGAACGAACAATAACGCCCTACCCGACAACCAAAATAATGACCGGTTACGCCATAGCTAAATGCCCCCAAGTGCAGTGAATGCTTGATACTCATCCACTTAAGGGCGCAAGGCGTTTCAAGCACAGTATTTGCCGGTAACTGCGCACCTTCACGCAAGAACATTGAAACACCGCGTCCATGCAAATTTTCGATTATTTTATTTGTTAATGTAATGGGGCTCATATTTCAGACGGCCTTAAAACGAAATGGCTTTAACGACATCCCAACAGAAGTGCTTTGTCGGGAAAATTAATGGGTATTTATGCCTAACGGATTTAATCCGTAACTATCGCCCCTGCTATTTTTTATGAAAATGAGGCGGGGGCGCGGGAGGGCAAAGGGAGTAAGTGGCGTAGTTGCCATTCTTAACTATAAATATCAAAGGAGCGCCCCGATTGCTTTGATTTAAGTTACGGACGCTAACGGACGAGCGCTACGGATAGGGGCAGGCTACATAGCCTGCCCCTCTGCAAGACTGGAAAAGACCAAAGTTGATGTTCAACCTTTAAGGAAAGTTAATCAAGTTGTTTCTTGTCTATTGCTGTAGGCGATTAACATCGGCTATCAACTACTGATTTCAATCAGTTGGCTTACTTTGCTTTAGCTTTTGATGCACGGAATGCTATTTTTTTGACAGTCGTTTTTTGACCTTCTTGTTCGCGTTCGACTTGTTTAACCACGAACGTGCCTAATGCGGACATTTTTACTAAGCCTTCATTTGTTTCATTCAGTTGCTTACCGATCAGGGCAAATGCGGCTGAAATAATTCTCGCAGCTTTTGCATCGGGCGTTTTGCCTAATAACTTAGGATTTGCTTG
>JAUYEP010000034.1 GCA_030689765.1 Methylovulum sp. | reverse complement strand
ATGCTGTTCTGACAAGGGGATCATGCGTTAGGGGTCGGGGAAGTAAACTATTGCTGACAGGATAGCTATGTTACCGCAGCGACTTGGGTAAATGGTGGTTGTTTTTTTGCGAGTTACCTTAGTAACATGGCAATTCGATTTAAACAAGATCATATAGATATAACGCAACGGTAAGGGGCGGTTTGCCCGTGAATGATGATTTGACCGACTTGTTAGGCTGGAGATTAAATATGCTAAAAACACAAGAACCAAAATACGCTGTAAATAATATTGGACGGATTGTAAACCGATCCAGCGGCGAAATTATCCCAGACGATGAGCCGGTGATGATTTTCCGCGCTCGTGACAAAAACGCGGCCTTCGTGATCTCATATTATGCAAAAATATGCGCCGATGAAAAACACCAGGCCGCCGTCAAGTCTCGTCTACACGACTTTGTTGATTTTGCGCATCAAAATCCTGAAAAAATGAAAGAGCCTGATACTGATACTGGAACGGATGTGCCTAACAGGGCAAACGCATTTGACTTTTTAAATTAACAGACAATCAATCAGTTACATTTAAAAGTCAATTTATTTAGGCTTTTTTGTGATTTTATCCAATTGATTTTAAAGGCTAAAATTTTATATGCGCTTGCCCTGGGAGCTGAATAATTACTCTGTGGGTAGACACGCGCTGTTTACCCATGTCACAGCTCTCCCCATCGTATTTAAAGTTTCTATCACTTATTACCTCCATTATAATGAGCGACTTTTAATTTTTGTGTCATCTTGAGGGTAAAATGGCTATTTTTAGCACTAATGAGTTTAAAGCCGGGTTAAAAGTCATGCTGGATAATGACCCCTGTGCGATTATTGAAAATGAGTTTGTAAAGCCAGGTAAAGGCCAGGCGTTTAACCGCGTTAAAATCAGGAACCTGAAAACAGGCCGGGTGATTGAGCGGACATTCAAGTCAGGCGAATCGTTGGAAGGCGCTGATGTGGTTGATGTCGAAATGCAGTACCTTTACAACGATGGGGAATTCAGGCATTTCATGGTGCAGGATACCTTCGAGCAATATCAGGCCGATCAAAAAATAGTTGGTGATGCAGGTCTGTGGCTGAAAGACCAGGATTTTTGTACCGTGACGTTATGGAATGATGCGCCACTAGCCGTTTCTCCGGCTAATTTTGTCGAATTGTCCATTGTTGAAACCGATCCTGGTGTGCGCGGCGACACTTCAGGCGGTGGCGGCAAACCGGCTAAACTGGAAACAGGCGCAGTGGTCAGGGTGCCGTTATTTGTGCAGCAAGGCGAGCTGATTAAGGTTGATACGCGTACTGGTGAGTATATTTCACGCGTTAAAGAATAGTGGATGATGCCTGGCAGCCTTCGTGCAGCCTTAAGCTATTACGCTTAAGGGCGCAGGTTTTGCGTGATATACGCTGTTTTTTTGCTGAACGGGCTGTCCTTGAAGTTGAAACGCCGCTGTTATGCCACGGTATCGGCACTGATCCCCAGCTGGATTTTTTTACCACGGCGTATTGTTTGCAGCCGTTGCAGCAGGCCTTGTTTTTACAAACATCGCCTGAATTTGCGATGAAGCGTTTGCTGGCGGCGGGTAGCGGCTCTATTTATCAAATTTGCAAAGCGTTCAGGAATGGTGAATCTGGACGTTTTCATAATCCCGAGTTTACGCTGCTGGAATGGTATCGGGTTGGCTACGACCTGCCTCAACTTATGGATGAAATTGACGAACTTTTAGCTCTATTATTCGCAGGAAGCGGGTTAGATTCAACGCAACGTATAAGCTATCAGGCTGTTTTTCAGCATCATACGGGATTGGACCCACTGCTATTTTCATATCAGGAGTATTGCGCTTATGCCTTTAATAATCACATACCTGACGCAATAGGACTCTGCGGACACGATCAGGTCTTGTGGCTGGATTTTATTTTCAGCCATAACGTCCAGCCGCATTTAGGCGCAAACGCATTGTGCATGGTGTACGGTTATCCTGCTTGCCAATCTTCATTAGCACGGCTCAATGAGCACAATCCGAAGGTCGCGGAGCGTGTTGAACTCTTTATTAATGGCATTGAATTAGGCAACGGGTTTTATGAATTAACTGATGCCATCGAGCAGGACAGGCGTTTTAACGGGGAAATCAGCATCAGGCAGCAACGCCAGTTGCCTTTATCCATCAAGGATAATCGTCTTATCGCGGCACTGTCGGCGGGGTTACCCGACTGTTCAGGCATTGCAATAGGGTTGGATCGCTTGCTTATGTTGTTGTCAGGCAGTGCTGCTATTAATGACGTGTTGGCTTTTCCGGTAGATAGGGCTTAGCTCATTGGGTAAAGCAGAAGCTGCGTAGGTCGGGTTAGCGACAGCGTAACCCGACACATCGAAGCGGCTTGTGTCGGGTTACGCTCACGCTAACCCGACCTACAAAACTTTTCCGGTAGATAGGGCTTAGTCGTATTAATCTGATTGCCGTAGCTGATTCTTAGCTATCAAACTTTTTACCGGATTAAAGGTTTTCCGGTGTATATCGAGGAAGCCAAATTTTTCTATTTCGGCTAAATGCTGTCGGGTGCCGTAGCCCTTATGAAGATGAAATGCAAAATTTGGATAACGCTCATGGTATCCATCCATTAAATTATCCCGTGCCACTTTCGCCAGAATAGAGGCGGCGCTAATGGCTTTGACTTTACTGTCACCTTTAATAATGGCTTGGGCTGGCATCGGTAAGACAGGAAGTCGATTGCCGTCAATCAGTGCTTCATTGGGTTGTATTGAGAGTCCATTAATGGCGCGTTGCATGGCCAACAAGGTGGCTTGAAGTATATTTAGCGCATCAATTTCTTCAACACTGGCGTGGCTTATGCACCAGCTTAGAGCGTTTTGCTTAATGATGGCAGCAAGTTTATCCCGTTTGTTTGCGCTGAGCGTTTTAGAATCCGCCAATCCGGCTATAGGCTGCATGGGGTCAAGAATAACCGCTGCGGCAAAGACGGGGCCTGCAAGGGGGCCGCGACCGGCTTCATCAACGCCGGCAATAAGCACGTCCACTTAGCGCAATATGCCTCGGGTGACATTACGCAAAAAGCTGACCATATCGGACAGTTCCTTGCTGTCACCCGCCAAATCTTCCATTTGATCTATCGCGTCATCCAGCCGCAAATTCATCTTATAGATGATTTTATAGGCTTTTCTTATCAAACGGATATCCTCAGCGGATATGCCGTTGCGCTCCATGCCAACAGAATTGATACCATGCGGTCTAGTCGGCTTACCGCCCACCATAACAAATGGGGGAATGTCTTGCGTAATGGCACTACCCATTGCCGCAAAGCTGTATTGTCCTATCTGCGTAAATTGATGTACCAGCGTGAAGCCGCCCAAAATGGCGTGGCTGTTTAAACGCACATGCCCTGCCAATGATGCGCCATTCGCCATGATGACATGATCGCCAATAACACAGTCATGGGCGACATGGGTGTAAGCCATAAACAAATTGTCATTGCCTATGTGGGTGACGCTATGGTCTTGAACAGTGCCCCGGTGCATCGAACAAAATTCACGGATAGTGTTTCTGTCGCCGATTTCAAGGCGGGTTATTTCGGCCGCATATTTTTTATCTTGCGGATCTTCGCCAATGGAAGAGAATTGATAAATACGGTTATGCTTTCCTATTGAAGTAGGCCCCTTGATAACAACATGGGGACCTATTATGGTTCCGACACCTATTTTTACATCAGTGCCTATGACCGAAAAAGCACCGATGGACACGCCATCGGCTATTTCAGCGCGACTATCAATTACAGCAGTTGGTTCTATCAAAGTTAGTCTACCACCGCCGCACATCTGATTTCCGCGCTTGCGACAAATTCGCCATCGACTTCTGCGTGGCATTCAAATGCCCAAATATTACGTTTGCTTTTAACAAATTTTACCGCAAGCATTAATTGATCTCCGGGTACGACTGGGCGTTTGAATTTCGCTTTGTCAATACCAATCAAATAGTAAATCATGCCGTCCAACTCATCCCCTGCTGTTTCTGATGCCAGCAAGCCGGTTGCCTGAGCTAAGGCTTCCAGGATCAGTACGCCTGGCATGATAGGTTTTTGAGGGAAATGACCCTGAAAAAAAGGCTCATTATAAGTAACGTTTTTAACCCCTACTAAACTAACCCCCGGCTTACACTCAACTACCTTATCAACCAGTAGAAAAGGGTATCTGTGCGGTAAAAATTCTTGTATTTGCAAAATATCTAATGTGATAGACATACTTATAATTATAGGGTTAGTGTGGGCTTTAATAAGACGGCGGGACTATTCTGGCATGGTCAGCAATTTTTGCTGGACTTGAGCAGTGACATTTACCTGTTCACTGGAATAAATAACCGCATCGTACAACAATAAATCAAAATGCTGTTCTTTACCTACAGCACTGGCGGCTTCAATAATACGGCGTTGCAATTTACCGAATTCTTCATTACGGCGTGCGTTAACATCTTCGCCAAGTTCTTGTTGTGATCTTTTGAATTCCCGTTTTTTGTTAAGGATGTCTTTTTCCATAGTAGACCGTTCTGCATCACCCATCACGGCGCCGTCTCTGGCCATCCGCTCTTCTTTGCCCTGGATTTCCTTTTCTTGTGCGACTAATTGTCTTTGCCGGGGAGAAAATTCCTGCTCCATACGTTTTGTTGCTTTTTCAGCTTGGGGCGCCTTCTCAAGGACGGCACGCATATCAACAAAACCTATTTTCAATTCAGCAAAACTCACATTTGCAGTCAGCAATAGTCCTAAAAATAAAGCAATTTTTGTTTTCATTGTTAAATAAATCTCCGAGTGTATAAAAAATAGTGGGTTCTGTTAATGTTAAGTTACGAAATTATATAGGGGATAGGCGACACAACCAAAAGAACTTCTCAGAAATTTTGGCCGAAATTAAATTGAAACAGTTGTTTTTGATCTTTTATATCAAATGAACCACCCGCAGTATTTGTATAACGGGTTGTCCCTGCATTTAACGGCACGGCGGCACTCACCGACAACGCGCCAAAAGGTGACAACCATTCCCCTGATATTCCCGCAGAGTAGCGCATTTCATCGATAGAAAAGCCTTTACTGAGTGAGCCTGCATCAAGGAAAGTGCCTAAGCGGACAGCTTTTGTTTCTGATAAAAAAGGCACAGGAAAAAACAGTTCTGCGTTACCGATAATTTTACTTGAACCACCGAGAGGATAAGAATTGGAATCTCTAGGCCCTAAAGTATTATTCTTGTAACCGCGTACAGAGCCTGTGCCACCGGCAAAGTAATTTTCAAAGAAGGGCAGTTCGTTGGTCTTGCCATAGCCATCGCCGTAAGCGGCTTCACCATGTAATCTAAAGGTAAAATCCTTGGCTAACGGGAAATAAAGCTGGTGTTTGTAACTGACTTTATAATAGCTAAGATCGCTGCCTGGAACGCTTATCAGGCCAGATAGCCGCTGCTGGCCGCCGCTGCTGGGGAATATTGCCCGATTAAGCGTATCGTGTGTCCAGTTTAACGTCGGTGAAAGCGTTAGAAAACTATCGCCTTCACTGGTTATAAACTCACTGATTTGTGTAGATGAAAAAGAGGTTGTACTCAAATTGGTATGTTTTGCCTCAAAACCAAAGCGCAATTGGTCGAATTCATTCAAGGGAATCCCAAAATCCATGCCTGCATTAATGACATTCGTTGAATAATTGGCAATATTGATTTGTCCTGCATTTCGTTTCGTATAACCCAGGTTATAGCCAAGACTTACACCATCGCTGGTAAAGTAAGGGTTAAAGAATCCCAGTTGATAGCTGGTCAGATAATTGCTGTTGTTAAAGGCAATATTGACCCGTTTGCCTGAGCCAAAAACGTTGTCCTGAGAAATGTTGGCATTTATGACGATACCCTGAACTTGGGAAAAACCAACGCCTGCAGACAAATTGCCCGATGCCTTTTCGACAATCGAATAATTGACATCAATTTGGTCGTTGGTGCCGACAACAGGCGGTGTTTCAACATTGACAGATTCAAAATAACCCAGACGCTCAAGGCGCGTCTTGGAGCGTTCAATTTTTGAACTGGATGCCCAACTGGACTCCATCTGGCGCATTTCACGGCGCAAAACTTCATCACGGGTTTTGGTGTTGCCCTTAAAATTAATATGATGCACATAGGCACGTTTGCCCGGATCAACAAAAAACGTCATATCGACTGATTTTTTAGCCTCATTAATTTCCGGCACCATATTGACGTTGGCAAAGGCGTAGCCATCATCGCCCAAGCGATCTGAAATGGCTTTGGACGTTTCAGTGGCATTTTTTCTTGAAAACGTCTCCCCCGGGCCAACACTGACCAACTTGACCAACTCTTCAGGGGCAACAATCAGATTACCGGCCAACTTTACTTTTTCCAAGGTATAAACATCGCCTTCTTTAACATTGATCGTGACATAAATGTCTTTTTTATCGGGTGTAATCGCGACTTGTGTGGATTCAATCGAAAAATTGATGTAACCCCGGTCAAGATAATAAGACCGCAGGGTTTCCAAATCAGCAGACAGCTTTTGTTTGGAATACTGGTCGTCTTTACTATAGAAAGACAGCCAATTGGTCGTGCTTAATTCAACCTGATCCAAAAGCGTTTTATCATCAAAAACAGTATTCCCGACGATATTAATCTGCTTAATCTTGGAAACCCTGCCTTCGGAAATATTGATATGGATACCGACCCGATTCCGCGTCAGCGTGGACACCTCGGTTTTAATTTTAAGGCCATATTTCCCATGGCTGAGGTATTGGCGGTTTAACTCCTGCTCCACCTTATCAAGCACTTGCCTGTCGAATGTTTTGCCTTCAGACAAGCCAATCTTGTCCAGGGCTTTTTTTAAATCATCCTTGGATAAATCCTTATTGCCTTCAAAGATAATTTTGGCGATTGATGGTCGCTCAACTACAGTCACAATTAGCGTTGAGCCCTCCCTTTCAAGGGAAATATCCTTAAAAAATCCTGTCTTGAACAAGGCCCTGATAGCGGGCGCGACATTATCCCCTGAAAATTTCTCACCGATACTAACAGGAAGATAGTTATACACCGTACCTAAAGAAATACGTTGCAACCCTTTGACCTGAATATCCTGGACAACGAATGTTTCATCACTCTTAACCGCCTGGGAGACCAGCCGGCACAGCACTAACACACGGGAAAAAGCTTTTGATTTCTTCATGTGGGTAGCTAAAAATAAAACATCATGATTCTGAGTAAAAACGTGCGGGATTATAACACAGTAACTATTTTGATTGGCTTGCCAAAGTAGGGCCGCAGGCCAAGGCATAATACACTTACAGCGGTTTCATCCGTCGTTAATAATTTAAGTCGGGTACGGACAAGGCTTAACCTGTCCCAACTTGAGTGGCTAGCCTTAATGAAGAATGAAACCGCTGTAAGCCAATTTTCCACGCAAACATGGCCTTCACTGATGGTCCATAATGGGGCTATCGACTAACACGGGACAGTTTAAGATAATAATGAATCCACTAAAAGAATCGTCTACTAAGGCCACGAAAAACCACATACAGCATTTTCATATCAGGTTGATTACATAGTTCCCACGCCGGAGCGTGGGAACGATAAAAGTTGTTTTGTCCCATCGATGCCATGACTGCCAGTCCTTTGAGGACTGGCAGTCATCATGTCGCCGAAATGTGTCATGCACGTTTCTTAGTGGGAATCCAGATGGCCTAACGAAAGCGATAATAAGGATAAGGCCGATAAAATCCTCCCCAATAATACGGATAATTGCCGTAGAAGGAATTGTACGGGCCAAAGCCAAAACCACCGTAGCCGCCATAACCATACGCGCCGTTTGGGTCATACTTCGGCCATTGATAAATTACGGTGGTTGAAATAAGCGGCAGGCGCATGATTTTTTTGCCGACGGTACGTTCGATGTCGCCTTTCAGCGTTCCGGCCACGGTGATTGCGGTATTTTTGGCATAGACGGCGGGGTCTAGAAATTCAGGGCTTTTGATAACAAAACGCCCTTCGTTGGCTTGGTCAGTTAAGGGCCGGCCATAACTGTTGAGAGGATAATAAAGCACCTGCACCAACGTGTAGTCCTGTTCGTTTTCCACATCAACAATCATGCCACCCCAACGCACGGGGGATTCTCTGTAATTGGCAATGTTTTGGACGGCTTGGCTGTAGGAAATGTCATACAGGGGGGCATCCTGGATGGCGGGCGGCAGGTTTGAACAGGCGTTCAATGCTAAACAATAGAGGGGTAAATACCATTTCATGACACACTCCTGATGTGTAACGTAAAAACTGCATATTTCGATAATGCCATGCAGGGGGAGTTCCCAAAGTAGCGCCTTATTTCCTGATAGCATTCTTCAATACATTACCCTACTATGTTGTCTTTTTTATTGATGGCCTTAACTTTATTCCGGTGACGACGATTCACAATGACAGAGCTAGAATCATTTTTCAGTAGCGGCGGCGCATTATCAGAGGTTATCACCGGTTATCAGCCACGCGCGGCGCAGGTGGAAATGGCGGAAGCGATTAACGATGCCATTAACCGGAACCAGCATCTGATTGCAGAAGCAGGTACGGGTACGGGAAAAACCTTTGCTTATCTGATCCCTGCCATTTTCTCCGGCAAAAAAACTATCATTTCCACCGGCACTAAAAACTTACAAGACCAATTATTTAACAAAGACCTGCCGCTTATCCGTAAAGCAGTGAAAACGCCCTTTGTTGCCGCATTGCTTAAAGGCCGCAGCAATTATTTATGTACACACCGGCTCAAAAACGCGTTATCGACAACGTTGGGTTTCAGCAAGGAAGACGCGGCCGCATTGGCGAAAATAAACACTTGGGCAAAACGCACCAAAACGGGAGATACGTCAGAAATGTCGGGTGTATCGGAGTCCGATCCAATCTGGTATCAGGCCACATCGACCATCGACAATTGTTTAGGCCAGGATTGCGCAGATTATGCTGAATGTTTTCTGGTCAAGGCGCGTAAAAAAGCGCAGGAAAGCGAGGTCCTGGTCGTCAATCATCATTTGCTGTGCGCGGACTGGTCGATTCGTGACAGCGGTTTTGGCGAGCTGTTGCCCAATGCCGAGGTGGTGATTATTGATGAAGCGCATCAATTGGCTGATACTGCCTCCAATTTTTTAGGCATCACCGTTGGCGCCAAACAACTGAATGATCTGGCGCAGGATGCACTCATCGAATATTTTAATGATGCCACGGATATCCCGCAGCTGCGCAGTGCCGCTGAAGGGTTGGAACATGAAGTCAAGGATTTAAGGCTGGCATTCGGTATTGAGCTTAAACGCGGTGAATGGCAAGAGCTGGAAAATAATCCACAAATCATGGCCGGATTGCATGCCGTCAAAGCACAGTTACAGTGTCTGACCGATCAATTGGAGCTGGCATCGGTTAAAACCAAAGGTCTGGAGAGCTGTTTCAAACGCGCGGAAGAACTCATGCACCAATTACAGCTTATTCTCGACGAAAAGGGCGGCAAATGGATACGCTGGTATGAAATCCATAGAAAAACCTTTACCTTAAACCGCACACCACTTGATATTGCCGCCGAATTCAGGTTGTTTATGCAGCATCATAAAGCGACGTGGATTTTCACCTCAGCCACCTTAAGTGTCGCGGACAAGTTTGACTATTTTGTCAATAACTTAGGTTTAAATGAAGCCAATAGTGCGAGTTGGGGCAGCCCATTTGATTATGCCAGCCAATCGTTGTTTTACCATCCCAAGGGCTTGCCGCAGCCTAACGACCCTCAATTTATCCCATTGATTATCGATTTTGCCTTGCCCGTGTTGCAGGCGAGTAAAGGCCGCGCATTTTTTCTGTTCACCAGCCACCGCGCCCTTAAACAGGCGGAAGATTTGCTGAAAAATAAAATCACTTACCCGTTGCTGGTGCAGGGCAGCCGGCCCAAGGCGATGTTACTGGAGCAATTTAAAAAAGCGGGTAATGCGGTGTTGCTTGGCACATCGAGTTTTTGGGAAGGCGTCGATGTCAGGGGCGAAGCCTTGTCCTGCGTGATTATTGACAAATTGCCGTTTGCATCGCCGGGTGATCCGGTGCTGAAAGCCCGTCTGGATGCAATGACGCAACAGGGACGCAACCCGTTTTTTGAGTATCAGATACCCGCAGCGGTTATCGCGTTACGGCAAGGCATAGGCCGTCTGATCCGTGATGAAACCGACAGCGGCGTGTTGATGGTCTGCGACCCGCGTTTGCTAAAACGTGCCTATGGGCAGCTATTTTTAGACAGTGTGCCGCCGATGA
>JAUYEP010000296.1 GCA_030689765.1 Methylovulum sp. | reverse complement strand
CACGAAGGACACGAAGAACACGAAGTTTTAATGTGTTGATCCAATTGATTATTTTCTTCGTGTTCTTCGTGATCTTCGTGGTGAATAATGTATATTCACGAATACTTTCACAGTCTCTCCGGCGTGGGAACGATGTATCGTGTTTTGGGATTTTTCGTGGCTTTCGTGATTTTCGTGGACAATTCTTTTGATGGATTCATCCCTTATTAATAATCGCCAACCTGTCGGCCTGAATACCAAGCAACAGTTCACCTTTCAACAAACCGACCAATTCCTTACCCGCCATACTGTAGCGCCAGCCATGCAGCAACGGGCATTCGTCATCATCATCCATCAGCAACACTTCCAGGTCTTTGCGCGATGCCAAAATGCTCGGATTTAAGGCGTTTTCTTCGGCCCGTATCCTGACTAATGCCGTTAAAATATCCAGTATCGCTTCCTGCTGCTGAGTTTTTTTGGCAGCCCTGCCTTTTTCATGTAACGGAATTGGCGTCCGATTTTTGGCGGCAGTGATCAATTGGCACAATTCCTTGCCATAACGGTTAACGGTGCGTTCGCTAATGCCACGCACATTCGTCAAATCACCCACAGTTTCGGGTTGTAACTTGGCAATATCAAACAGTAATTCATCCCGCATCAACCAACTCTTGGGACGGTCTTCAGCCTGTGCCATTTTTTCCCGCCATTGCGCCAGAGTTTGGATGATCGATAACTGCTTGCCGGTCAGTTTATTTTTGCCTTTAATTTTTTGCCACGCTTTCTCCGGATCCGCTTGATAAATAGCAGGGTTTGACAACTCGGCAAAGTCACTTTTCAACCAGTCCGCCCGGCCCAGAGCAGTCAATTTTTGTAAAACAAGCTGATAAATCTGACATAAATAAATCACATCATCGGCGGCATATTCAATTTGCGCCTCGGTCAACGGCCGCTTGCTCCAGTCGGCCCGGGTATGTGCCTTACTTAAATTAATATTTAACAGACTGGACACCAGCATCGCATAGCCTGGATTATCCTGAAACCCCAATAACGGCGCCGCTACCTGGGTATCAAAAATCGGCGTAGGCAGTTTGCCGGTCAATTGATAAAAAATTTCCAGATCCTGGCGGCAGGAATGAAACACTTTAACAATGGCGGGATTGTAGATCGCATCAAAAAGCGTATCCAGTTCAGGCAAGGCAATAGGGTCAATACAGGCAACCCAATCAGGCGTCGCTATTTGCAATAAACAGAACTTTGGATAATAGGTTTTCTCGCGTAAAAACTCAGTGTCAAGCGCCAACCACTCAGCTTTTTTTATCTGCCCACACACAGCGGCCAGTTTTTCAGGGGTATTTATATAATTAATGGTGGTCATAGGCTTAGTGAATTTTGTGGGCATCAAACACAGCACTTTAGGCGACGCTTTTCTGCCCACAATATGCGGGTTATTGGCAATCCATCAGAAAAACGACTTAATAACAATCGACAGCACACCGGCAATCAATATGCCCATCATCCACTTTAGCGTGACTGAATCTGCTTTCAATACCGCCAAATCAGTTTTAATCGGCGTTAAAGCCATTTCCAAATCCGTTCTTGTAACCAGGCTATCTTGGGCTTCGACAATAGCGCGTACAAAAGCATCTGCATGTTCTTGAGACACACCAACGGCTTTCAGTTTAATAACGGCTTCTTGGGTGTCAAAAGTTATCGTGGCCATTGATGTTGTTGTCCTGTGTTGAATGAGTGACCTTCTCCTTTATGCCCCGTGGGTACTTTAGAAAAGGAGCCGTTGCATTTGTGTAGATACCAATGTTCATAAGAGGTGTCAACATATTTAACCTAACAAGCCGGTCAACAGGATGCGATGGACATAATACGGGTAGTGGGTTAAATCTGTTGTTTAGGAGTCCAAAACACGTTTTGGATGTTTTTACACATCCAAGTCATGCCTTGGACTCCGAACTATAGGCAGTGAAATCGTGTGTAGGAAAAACACAGGCTTAACCCACTACCATAATACGCATGTTCAGCCATTAATCTGATCGGACACCCCGTGACTGGATTGTTGATTGCGCGGCCTTCCACGACGGTTATGCTGGAACCCACGCTTTTTATTATTGCGTGCTTTTACCCGCCTGATATCCAGTTTTTGCTGATTAATTTCCACTGTTTTTAAGTGCTGGAATATATCTGGCGGCATGGCATCGGGTAACTCAATCAAGGTATATAAACCACGGATAGCAATGTTATTGATATTGTTTTTATCAACGCCAGACTCTTCGACCAGCACTTTTTTTATGTCTTCCAGCGTCACCTGATGTTGGCTGCCGACATCCAGGCGATAACGGACCATTTTTATGCCGCCCACCTGCTCAATGGCAGGGGCGGTAATATCAAGTGGCTGCGATAATAAGTTATTGGTTTGCACCAGATACAATAGCGCCGCCGCACACGCCAAGGTATCGGTATTCAGCTCATCGGCAATACTGCTGATTACATGACGCTGCGTATCTAAAGGCTTAGACCCAAGAAGCTGACGTAACCGGCTTTTCAGCAGCCCATCGCCGTTCGGGTCAGACCCCGCTAATTTATCGCTGTTATCCATCCTGTTTGGCACACTCAAATTGTGATATTGCGGTTTTAAAGCCGGTTTTCGATGATGTCCACATACGCTTCATCACGCAGACGGCGTATCCAAAGTTCTGTTTCTTCTTCAATTTTACGTTTACGGATAGCGTCCCTGACCCGGTTTTTTCTATACTCTGCGCTGTTGTCTTTATTTTCACGATCCAACACCTGGATTAAATGCCAGCCAAACTGTGTTTGGACAGGATCGCCCACCTCATTGACCGCCAATTTTGACATCGCTTCTTCAAACGGCTTAACCAGATCGCCGGGCCCAACCCAATCCAGCGAGCCACCTTTGAGCGCCGAACCTTTATCATCTGAATGGGAACGGGCCAATGCCGCAAAACCATCGCCATCGACAATACGCGCCCTTAACGCCAGCAAGCGTTTTTTTGCCTCGGCATCGTCAACCAACTCATTGGTTTTTATCAATATATGCCGCACCTTTGTCTTGGTGACCGTATGGTTATCAAGCCCTTTTATTTCCAGCATCTTAATAATGTGAAACCCGCTGGGGCTACGGATCGGTTCGGCGACATCACCCTGTTTCATCGTGGTGACACTATCGCCAAACAATGTGGGTATATCGCTCAAGGTACGCCAACCTAAATCGCCGCCTTTTAACGCATTGGCATCATCAGAATAACTGAGGGCCGTTTGAGTAAAATCCTGTCCTGCACGGAGTTTTTTAACAAGATCGTTAGCTTTGCCCTGGGCTTTTTGTATGTCTGCCGAAGATGCGGCTTCCCTGACGGCAACCAATATATGGCCCAGATGATACTGGATCGCTTCCTCACCCACTTTACCCTGGGTTTCCAGGTAATGGTCGACTTCGCGGTCAGTCACTTTGA
>JAUYEP010000022.1 GCA_030689765.1 Methylovulum sp. | reverse complement strand
CCATCTATGCCGTGTTCAAGCTAGAATGTTTGAAGATTAAACATAAAACCAACCATTTCGCCACTCGGGCTAAGCTGTTTATAAAAGCGAATCAAATGGCGTATGAAGAGTTGCAGAAATTACGGGCTGCGTAACATCAGTTAGGTATTCTGGTGCGGAAAAAATAAATTCCGGTTCTGCTTTGCCAAAGGTATTCAGGTTGCAGTTTCATGATAGCTTTTTTGCTGAAAAGTGGCTCACTGTGTGGCTCACTTTGTGGAATTAGAAAATCCAGCAAAAAAATTAATTAAAATATCTTAAAAAGTGTTTAAAAACGGGCTGTTATGCCCGTTTTTAAATGTGATGGTGGAGGCGGCGGGAATTGAACCCGCGTCCGTAAGTACTTGAAACCAAGGTGCTATTAGTTGAAATTAACTAAATTGTATCACACCAATGTATCACACCAATGTATCGCACCAATAAGCCTATTTTCCATACCGTTATCAGTAGCCAACAAAAACAATTTTTAAAAATTGTGCTGAAATTGAAACTATACTTTGCCTCATAGCTACGCGATGCTCAACTTTTAAATCTCAACCAAAGCCTCAAAAAGCAAAGTAGGATTGCCCAGTAATTTCCCCAAGAAGCAGCCCATCGTATGGGCAAGCAGTTTACGTATAAAGCGGTTCGCCAAATGCCAAGTGTCGCGGGCCCTGACCTTTTCGATGTGGAAGCGTTCGGTCAGTTGCCCGATGACGGTCTCCACCAAGCGCCTGGTTGACATCAGTTGGGTAACGAAAGCCTTTGGCCTTAAATCTTGCATGTTTTTCCGTAAGGGTGTCTGCAAATCAATCCCTTGTTGTGCCAGCGCTTGCTTCAGGGCTGGCCGGATATAGCCTTTGTCGCCGATCAGCAGCCCGTGCAGGCCGACAACCATCCCGGGCAGCACATCGCGTTCGTCCACATTCGCGGCGGCAAAGGCATAACCGCAGATGATCCCGTCGAGGCTGACCACCACATGCCCTTCAAAACCATAATATTTCTCATCCTTCGCCGCACAGCGGCTGAACCCGGCCTCGCCCCTGAAACAACGGCTGGCTGCCCGGGCATACTTGCAGACTGGCATCGGAAAGCCGTCCACCAAGTGGACGGGGTCGTCCATTGCCCCGGTTTGCCTGGCCAGGCAGTCCTGTATGCGCCTTTTCAGTTCCCACAAATTGGCGCATTGTTTGGCAAAGTTGGCCCGCGAACCCAAGTTGGGAAAACAGCCGTGCCAGTGGTTACGGAAATAACGCCAGATGCCCTTGTCGCTGTCCTTGCCCATGAATTCGCCCACGATTTCCATTGTGATGGCTTCGGCATCGCTCAATTTGGGCATAAAACCCCGGCCTCTTAACGGTTGGCTGACTATGCCACGGCAGATGTCGTCTACACAGCAATACACATAGATGATAAAGTCTTCGACTGGCATGGCCCTTCTCCACTATAAAGTTGCTTTTGGTAGAACAACTCTACGGGGGATGCGGCCTTGCCTTCAATTCATTTAAAGTTGAGCATCGCGT
>JAUYEP010000020.1 GCA_030689765.1 Methylovulum sp. | reverse complement strand
TCACGTTATTTCATACAGATAACTGCTGTTTCAAGCCAGATTTTGTGATAGAAAAACCTAAAAATATAGCAATTATCTGCAAGGAATGTCATATAACACATTGTTTTAAAATCAATTAAAGTTGTGTAGATACTTATGTTGAAAAAGGGGAGAGGGGGATTTATCTAATAAAATCTCCCCTAACCCCTCTTTTTCAAAGAGGGGGACTGAATGATTACATCCGCTATACACCAATTAACGCCTCAGCCCATAAATAATTCAACGCGAGCCATTAAATTCATTAAAATAGGCATAGCTGGAGTTACTACTAACTCTTGTCAATAATAATGTACATTTATCCAAATTAAAGCTTAACAGGTAAATATAATGATAACAGCCTCTTTCGACTTAGCCCTGTGGACTATTCTTTTCTTTATCGTCGGAATGATTAAGCCGGGCTGGCCTTTGTTCTTTCTGAAAAAACCCGATAGATTTTTAATCGTTGCCATCACCACCGTTTTTGTCATGATTACCCTCACACTTTGGGGAGAAGGCTCTCGTCAGACCAAAGCAGAACAAGCCGCGAAAACAACGCCTCAAACGGTTACACCCGCCCCAGTACCCGTGCCAGCACCCGCATCTGAGACACCAAAAACTAAATAATATCAGTACCCGTCATTGTTTTTGGGTCGCTATAGCTGGAGCAGGTTTGGTAACATTATTTAAAGCATTGGTTGCCCAGTTATTAGGTTTAACGCTGATAACCATACTGGCCTGGCTACTACCCGCGCTGTTTCATGGCGTAGCGCGTCTGCTCCTATTACAAGGCATCGCCGCCGCTTCCTGTGGTTATCTATTACGTCAACCGACATGGTGGATACCTATCCATTTACTGTTTTTGCCGACAGCAATAACGCTGCTGACACTGCAATTACCGCCCTGGTTTTATCTAGTTATTGTGCTGCTACTGGTATTGATTTTTTGGAGTACCGTGCAAGGTGATGTGCCGCTGTTTCTATCGTCGACTGCCGTAGCGGAGGCGATTGTGGATGTTGTTGAACAACGTAGCATCAAGCGGTTCGTCGACCTTGGTGCGGGTACAGGTACGGTAGTTATTCCGCTAGCGCAGCGTTACCCGATGATGGCGATTGATGCCTTTGAACATGCTCCACTACCTTGGTTTATCAGCGTCTGGTATTGCCGTAAGTTGTCTAATGTGAAGGTGTTGCGTACTAGCTTCTGGAATAGCAGTCTTTCCGAATACGATGTGGCATTTGCTTTCCTGTCTCCTGCGGTCATGGCAAAGCTGGGCGAAAAAATCGGTCGCGAGATGCGCCTAGGTAGCCTATTCATCTCTTCATCATTCCCGATACCCGATTGGCAGCCTGAATCGGTTATCAGCGTCGATGACAGGCGGAAGACAATGCTTTTTTGTTACCGGATAGGATTAAGCACAATAACGCATCCACTGCAATAATCGTCTACGAAAAGCACGAAAAAACCACACACCAGTATGCCCAAGCTTATAACCTTCATGTCCAAACTAAACCCCCAACAACAAGCCGCAGTTAAAGCCATTGACCAGCCTTTATTAGTGCTGGCTGGCGCAGGTAGCGGCAAAACGCGCGTCATCACTGAAAAAATCGCTTATCTGGTCAAACAGGGGCTGCCCGCACGGCACATCGCCGCCGTCACCTTCACCAACAAAGCCGCCCGGGAAATGAAAAGCCGGGTTTCCAAGTTACTGGATGACAAATTGATTCGCGGCTTGCGCGTTTCGACCTTCCATTCTTTAGGGCTTGATATTCTGCGCAGGGAACATAAAACGCTGGGTTATAAAGCGGCAATCACCTTGTTTGACGAACAGGACAAGCAAACCTTGCTGAAAAACCTGATTAACCACAGCGTAAACCAATACGATGGCGATCAGCTTGACCGTTACGCGCAGCAAATCGGGCAATGGAAAAATGCCTTTGTCACGCCGGAGCAAGCGGTAGCGACAGCCGCTACCGATCAATACCCTGCCGCAACGCTTTATGTTGATTATGTCCGCAGTTTGAAAGCCTACAACGCCGTCGATTTTGATGACCTTATTTTGCTGCCGGTGTTGCTGTTCCAGCGACATCCTGCCCTCTTGGAAAAATGGCAAAACCAGATCCGCTATTTGCTGGTCGATGAATATCAGGACACTAACATCACCCAATATCAGTTGGTCAGATTACTGGCAGGCAAATTGGGGCGATTTACCGTGGTGGGTGATGATGACCAGTCGATTTATGCGTGGCGCGGCGCTTCCCCGCAAAATCTGGCGCAGTTGCAAAAAGATTACCCACGCTTGCAAGTCATCAAGCTGGAGCAGAATTACCGTTCGACCGGACGCATATTAAAAGCCGCCAACCATCTGATCGCCAATAATCCCCATGCGTTTGAAAAAAAACTCTGGAGTGAACTGGGCTTCGGTGATCCGCTACGGGTATTAAGCCATAAAGATGAGCAGATTGAAGCCCTGCAAATCGTCTCAGAAATCATCCATCATAAATTTAAGACTGGCGGCCGCTATCAGGACTACGCGATTTTATATCGTGGCAATCATCAATCGCGGTTGTTCGAAAAAAGTTTCCGCGAAAATAATATCCCGTATTTTATCAGCGGCAGCACCTCGTTTTTTGCCTACGCTGAAATCAAGGATGTCTTGGCGTATCTGCGCCTATTGGTTAATCCCGATGACGATGCCGCCTTTATACGCATCATCAACACGCCCAGACGGGAAATCGGCCCGACGACGCTCGAAAAACTCGGCGCGTATGCCAATGACCGTCATATCAGCCTGTTTGCCGCCAGCACAGAGCTGGGGCTAGCCCAAAAGCTATCCGAAAAGTCGGTGCAACGCTTGAGCAAGTTCCATGATTTGGTGACTGATACCGCAGACCGTATCGAACGCGGCGATACGTTTGCCGTTATCGGGCACCTGATCGATAAGATCGGCTACGACCAGTGGCTGCGTGATAACAGCAAATCCAAGGAATCCGCCGAACGCAAAATGAAGAACGTTGCTGAGTTGATCGAATGGCTGAAACGCATTGCCGATAAAGAAACTGCTGGGCAAAAGCCACTCGCCGAAATCGTCGCTAAAATCATGCTGATGGATATACTGGAGCGCAATCAGGAAGAGGAAATCAACGACCAGGTTAGCCTGATGACACTACATGCCGCAAAAGGTCTGGAGTTTCCGCATGTGTTTTTAATTGGCATGGAAGAAAACATCTTGCCGCATCAAAACAGCATCGAAACAGGCGACATAGAAGAAGAGCGCCGCCTCGCCTACGTCGGCATCACCCGCGCCCAGCGTACCTGCACGTTCAGTTACTGCACACATCGCAAACGCTACGGCGAAATCAGCGAATGCGAACCCAGCCGGTTTTTAACCGAACTGCCGGAAGATGATCTGGAATGGGCCAATAAAAAACAACTCGCGCCAGAAGTCATCAAAGAACGCGGCAAAGCCAGCCTCGCCCATCTGAAAACAATGTTATCGTAATCACGGCCAATCAGTTAGAATACGCGCCCTACGCGCCCGTAGCTCAGCTGGATAGAGTACAGCCCTCCGAAGGCTGTGGTCGGAGGTTCGAATCCTCTCGGGCGCGCCACTCATCAAATAGTTACGAAGCATTTACTGAACGCTCTTTACTATGTGTAGTAATTTTGTCTCAGACGTTATTATTTTTGAGTTGCCCGCATAATCCTCAAGATGCTTGCTCGACAGGTGGGCATAGCGTAATACCATCGATAAATCAGACCATCCACCCAGTTCTTTCAATACGTGCAACGGCGTTCCGTTTTGGATATGGCGGCTTGCCCATGTATGGCGTAAGTCATGCCAACGAAAATCTTTTATGCCAGCCCTGTCTAATGCTTTGCGCCATGCGTGGTTGTTTGCCCTCGTTACCGGCTTGCTTTTGTATGTGAAGACGTGCGTTGCATGTTTGCCTGGCTGCCCACTAATAACCGCCAGTGCGTCTTTATTTAGCGGCACAGCGATAGCGCGTTTACCTTTGGCTTCGTCAGCATGAACGTACCAGCTTAGGCCATTCGCCGCCCTCGCGGATGGTGACGGCTGTGGGCGGCGTCACGCGGGCGGCAATGTCAGTGAACAGCCGTTCCGTGCCTTCGGTCAGCCAGATGCCATCACCTCGGTACGGTGTGCCGGTCAGCCCGATAACGCGCAAGGCGGGGTTGTAGCGTTGGCAGGCGGCAATCAGTTGCCGGTATTGGCCGGTCGCTTTGCGGGCGGCCAGATGGCATTCATCCACCAGGATGATGTCCAGCCTGCCCAAGCTGCCTGGATTTTGGCGACACTGCCCACGGTGGCTAGGATGACATCCTTATCGTAGGCGGTATCTTTGCGGCCTAATGAGGCACTGATGATGCCCACATAGATGTGTTTCATGAGGGGGCGAGCTTGTCAAAGTTCTGGGTTAGCAGTTCTTTGGATGGTACTAGCATTAAAATTCTGGCGCGGTAATCAGGATAACCCAGCACAGCGCGGCGGCAGAATTCGGCGATTAAAATTGATTTGCCCGCGCCGACACAGGCGGACACTATCGGGTGTCCAGTTTCGTTGCTGGAAAACCAAGCGTCTAAGTCTTCAAGGGCGCGGGCTTGGTAGGGGCGTAAGGTGATCATAAGGTTTATCATTTTGAAAATGGGGTGATGTTGGTAGAAATTAAGAAACATCGTTTTGAAATTCTTGATTAACAGCTTGCTTAAACTGGGTTACCAGTTCGTCAGCTGTCGGCATGACAGCGCTGTTTAGCGGCTCGCCCATCAGGCTCAAGGCAGCCTCCATTATTCCTATTTCAGCGATAAATATTTCAGGGCCGTGCTGATCTTTTTCACATTTCAAAGCATTGGCATTGGCATTGGCATTGGCATTGGCATTGGCAAGGGCATTGGCAAGGGCAAGGGCAAGGGCAAGGGCAAGGGCGTGGAGGGCAACGCGTAGGGCTGTTGCGATTAACTTGCTATTGTTCATTGTGTTTCCTTCTGGCATAAAAAAACCCGTTTTCGCGGGTTGGGGTTGGGCATACCCTAAAGGGCATAAATAAAAAAGCCCGCGTGAAGCGGGCTTGGGGGTGTGTTTAAAATAATTGCAGTTGTTTGGCTTGCTGTTCCAGCGTTGCCCAGTCGGGTTCATTTTGGAACAGGCTGGTCATGTACTGGCTTTCGATGTCCATGATTTTTGACTTGAAGGCGAAGCATTGTTTTTCAAACCACTCAAGCCGTGACTTGGCGGTGTCAAAGTGTTGGGTAGGCAGCTTGACGGCGACCTCACAACCCAGTTCTTTGCGTAACACTTTCCACGCGGCGTGTGTTCCGCCTCCTTTTTGGTGGAAGTTGCTGCCGATCATCCAGGCCAGGTGCTTTAGTTCGTGGTATTGGGCGTTGCTGATGTATTCGGTGGCGTAGGGTTTTACGGTGGGCTTTTGGTATTGTCCGGTTTTGCGTATCGCCGGTAACACGTCGTTAAATACCCAGTCCTGAAAGGTTTTGGCTTCCGGTTTGTTGGAGCGGAAGATGACGCGGTATAGGTTCGGTTCGGATATGAAAACTAAATCTTGGTTTCCGCCATCTGTAAGGGTTAGGTTTTTAACCCAACCCTTTTTATCAAGGCTTTTCATCAAGTTTGAAGAGCGATCAACTTCAAGAATTTTGCAAACATCGGATAGGCAAAATAACGGCCCGTTGTCGATGACAAGAACGCGGACTTAAAAAGCTGGGGTAAATTGGAATACGGTTGGCCAGGGCAAACGCATTTGACTTTTTATAACAGACAATCAATCAGTTACATTTAAAAGTCAATTTATTTAGGCTTTTTTGTGATTTTATCCAATTGATTTTAAAGGCTAAAATTTTATATGCGCTTGCCCTGTACGGTTGGCGCAGTTGCGCCTTGGGATTGAATAGTCATGATAGACTCCTGAACAGTAGTTTTACCACCGACAGAAGCTACTAAACTTAGGGCGGTGGATGTAGTATCGAGTTAGTAGACCGTGTTCAGGAACCGGCAGACCGAAGCCTCTCAATACAGCACCCACCATAAAGCATGGGGCGTAAAAAAGCCATGAACCTGTTGGCGCATAGCTATTGCGCCTGAACTATACGGGCTACTAACCCCGACCGCCCAGTGTGGGGGCAGCTGAGTTAGATTACCGGCAAAACCAGCGGCGTGTCAATTTAATAGACTTGTTTTAACTGAATATTAATATTTTTCAAACGGTTATATGTTTAAACCTTGTGGTGGTTTCGGAGTGAACTTTAAATTTGTACTCCATAA
>JAUYEP010000007.1 GCA_030689765.1 Methylovulum sp. | reverse complement strand
CGAGGCTACAAAACAACTTGACGAAGTTGTTTTGTAACTACTCACCTATGAGCCAAGCTATTAATAAATAGGGGAGTAAAAGGGCTTCAGCCATTTTTTTCAACGGCTAAAGCCGTTGAACTCCGGTACACAGTCTGACAGGGGGGGTGAGTAGTTACGATTTATATAGTGTTGGTCTGACAGTTTGCCTACGCGTTTTAGAACACGAAATGAAACCGCCGATACCTAACAAGATTTTTACGTTATTGCTTGTGAGTCATGGGAAATTACTATCCACTCACTAAAAGTACCGTGCATTAATCCAGAAATGCACCGCAACACTGGCAAAATAACCCAACAAAATCACCGGCATCCAGCGTAAATGACAAGTAAACGTATAATGGCCCTTGATATGGCCTAGCATACCGACGCCGGGAGCAGAACCAATCGCCAGCAAACTACCGCCGACGCCTAAAGTTAAGGTCAACAATAACCACTGACCGGGCGGAAGATCCGGGTGCATATTCAACACAGCGAACATCAACGTGCCGTTATCGACAAAAGCCGACGACAAACCGATCATGATATTGGCTAAGGTCGGGCTGATTTGTCCAAATAGAAACAGGGCAATCGCATCCAGATAACCGACAAAACCGATGGCGCCGATAATCATCATCGCACCATAAAAAAACAACAGCGTATCCCAATCGACATTGCCAACATTTTTAAAAATGTCGAAAGTCCGGGTGTTATTTGCGTTAGGGACATCTAAATTGTAAAAACGGTACACATAAGCAAAATCGCTTTCTTGTACATTAGCGGTCTTACTCAAGTAAAAATTGAAAAACTGCAACAGGCCCAACCCTGTCATCATGCCCGCCGCCGGCGGCAATTCAAGTAACACGTTCGCGCTAACAGTAATTGCTAAAGTCAACATAAACAGAAAGATAATGCGCTTACTGCCACGACGCATGACCACTTTTTCCTGGATGGCATCGGGAGTTTCTTTGGGTATCCAAAAGTGCATTACGCAAGCGGGCACCAGAAAATTCACCAGACAAGGCAGTGCCAACGAGAAAAATTCGGTGAAATGCAAAATTTTCCGTTGCCAGACAAACAAGGTTGAAATACCGCCCAACGGACTGAAAGCACCACCCGCGTTGGTGGCAATTACAATATTCACGCAGGCCAAGGCGACAAATTCCGGTTTTTTCTTACCCACCGCCAGCGCGATTGAGCCCATCAATAAACCAATCGTCAACCCGTTGATAATTGTAGAAAGCACAAAAGCCAGCGCACCGGTAATCCAGAATAACTGCCGATAATTAAACTTTCTGCTTAACAAATAAACCCGCAATGCGCCGAAAATACCTCGTTCTTCCATTGTATTCAGGTAAGTCATCGACACCAGAATAAATAACAGCAGCTCGATATAGGCGAGCAGATTGCTTTCAAAGGCCAATGCGGCCACTTTGGCTTGCCCATGCAAGGCGTAGTAAATACAAATTGCAAACCAGACCAATGCCGATCCCAATACCATAGGCTTGGATTTACGCAGTTCCGTCACTTCCTCCGACATGGCGGCTATATAAGCGGCGACAGTGACGAAGACAGAGAGATAGCCGATGATGTGGTGGGTTAAATCCAAACTAACGGCGGCAGTTGCTGTGCCCGTATCAGCAATGGCACTGACTGGGAAAAACAGTGCGGCTAGACTCAAAAGTATAAAGTTCATGAGGATTCCTGTCCCTAAAAGAATAAAAAGTCATTATCAAAGCGGTAAAACAATTTCGGCTTTGTGCTTTCAAAGCTTGCCTGCAAACGCCGCTTACAATAATACCCGTTCTATACCGCCGCTTGCCACCTGTTTGATATAGGTTTTCATCCAGTTTTTGCCCAACACATGCCGGGCAATTTCCACGACGATGTAATCCACTTCCAACTGGCCCACATCGTCCCGATAGCGTTGCAAGCCCTGCACACAAGATGGGCACGACGTCAGCATTTTAATCGGCCCGTCGAAGCCGTCGGCGCGTAGTTTGGCGCTGTCATCCTGCAATTCGGCGGCCTTACGGAAACGCACCTGGGTTGAAATATCAGGACGCGCTACCGCTAAAGTCCCCGACTCGCCACAACAACGTTCGGATTTGTTGACCGTCGCGCCGATCAGGCCGTTGACGGTTTTCATCGCATCCTGTTGCTTCATCGGGCTGTGGCAAGGGTCGTGATACAGGTAGCGGCTGCCATTGACACCGTCCAGTTTCACGCCTTTTTCCAGCAGATATTCGTGAATATCGATCATGCGGCAGCCAGGGAAAATCTTGTCAAATTCGTAATCAACTAACTGGTCCAGACAAGTGCCGCAGCTGACAACTACGGTTTTGATATCCAGATAATTCAAGGTATTGGCAACCCGATGGAACAGCACCCGGTTATCGGTGGTGATTTTCTGCGCCTTGTCGTATTGCCCGCCAGCGCGTTGCGGATAGCCGCAGCACAAATAGCCCGGCGGCAATACCGTCTGCACACCGATTTCATACAACATAGCCTGCGTGGCGAGACCGACTTGCGAGAACAAACGCTCGGAACCGCAACCTGGAAAATAAAACACCGCTTCAGAATCGGCACGGGTTTTGTTACGGTCGCGGATGATGGGCACAATCTGCTCGCTCTCGATACCAAGCAATGCCCGTGCCGTTCTGGCAGGCACGTTATCAGGCATTTTCCGGTTCGTGAAATGGACGACATACTCACGTAGCGCTGGCTGGCCTGTCGATGACGGTGGTTGCAGAAGCTGCTTCCGCCCCCAAGGCCTGAGAAAAAAATGGCCCAGCCGTTGCGCTTTATAAGACCACTCGATGAGCAATTTGCGCATCACTTTAATGCTATTGGGGCGGCTGGTGGATAGGAACGCAATCGCCGCCGCTTTTACCGGGTTAAAGCTTTGCTTGCCCATCTTGCGTAGCAGATTACGCATGTTCATCGACACTTCGCCGAAGTCGATATCGACCGGACACGGGTTGAAGCACTTATGACAGACGGTGCAATGGTCAGCCACATCCTCAAATTCTTTCCAATGGGTGATGGAGATGCCGCGTCGGGTCTGCTCTTCGTACAGAAAAGCTTCGACCAGCAATGAGGTCGCCAAAATTTTATTGCGTGGCGAATACAACAGGTTGGCCTGCGGCACATGCGTGGAACACACGGGTTTGCACTTGCCACAACGCAAGCAATCTTTCACCGAATCAGAAATCGCGCCGATGTCGCTTTGCTGCATAATCAGCGATTCAAAACCCATCAGGCTAAATGAAGTGGTATAAGCCGCATTAAGATTACCTCCAGGCATCAGTTTGCCCTTATTGAAACGGCCTTCGGGATCAATACGCTGTTTGTAGTCATGAAAACTAGCCAGCTCCTCATTACTTAGAAACTCGTATTTGGTAATGCCGATGCCATGCTCACCGGAAATCACGCCGCCCAAAGCGCGTGCCAACGCCATGATGCGGGCCACCGCCGCGTTGGCTTCCTGCAGCATCTCGTAATGGTCGGAGTTGACCGGCAAATTGGTATGGACATTGCCGTCACCAGCGTGCATGTGCAACGCGACAAACACCCTGCCCCGCAATATCCCTTTATGCACCGCCTCGATCCGCTCGATAACCGGCCGGAAGTTATCGCCTTCAAAAATCTCCTTTAAGCTGGGCAGCAATTCCAACTTCCAGGAAACACGTAGCGAATGGTCTTGTAAACGGTGGAACAAGGTCGGCTGTCCGGCGTGATTGGTCAGTTCAGAGGCGCTAATGCCGTGCCCTTTGAAGGCGGCTTCCGCCTGTTGCAAAGGCAAATCCAGGTTATCATAAAACCACTGCCAGCGTTCACGTACCGTGGTAACCGCCGCCAGTGCCGAACTGCGGCGGTCGCCAAACAGCTCGGTTTTGTCAACACTGTCTTCATAGGCCCGTAGCGGCAAATCGCCTGCCAAAAACTGGCCCAGCGCCTCACACAAGCGCAATTTGTTGCGTAGCGACAATTCAATATTGATGCGTTCAATACCGTCGCAATAATCACCCATGCGCGGCAACGGAATAACGACGTCTTCATTGATTTTGAAGGCGTTGGTATGTTTGGCGATGGCGGCGGTACGTGCGCGGTCCAGCCAAAAGGTCTTACGGGTTTCCGGACTGACGGCGATAAAGCCTTCGGCATTGCGGGCATTGCACAAGCGCACGACTTCCGAAGCCGCCAAAGCGACTTGTTTGTCGTCGTCGCCGACGATGTCGCCGATCAGCACCATTTTCGGACGGCCATGATGTTTGGCTTTGCTGGCATAGCCTACGGCCTTGACATAACGCTCGTCCAGATGTTCAAGGCCGGCAAGCATCACGCGCTCAGGGCCGGTTTTAGGCAAAGCCGCCAGATAATCACGGATCTCCAGGATAGCGGGGACCGCCTCACGGACTTGCCCGAAGAACTCCAGGCAAAAGGTGCGGGTATGCGGCGGCATTTTGTGCAGAATCCACCGCGCCGACGTGATGATGCCGTCACAGCCTTCTTTTTGTATGCCTGGCAAACCACCGAGATATTTGTCGGTCACGTCTTTGCCCAGCCCGCCTTTGCGGAATGCGGGGCCGGGAATGACCAATTGTTCTTCAGACAGTAATTGCTTTTTCTTGGCATCAAAACGCTTCAGCACAAAAGTCACTTGTGCCTGTTCATGAATCTTGCCTAGATTATGGTTGAAACGCTCAACGTCCAGCCAATTGCCATCGGGGGTCATCATCCGCCAGGACAGCAGATTGTCCAGCGCCGTCCCCCACAACACGGCTTTTTTACCACCGGCGTTCATCGCCACATTGCCGCCCACGCAAGACGCATCCGCTGACGTAGGGTCGCAGGCAAAGACTAAACCTGCATGTTCAGCCGTATCCATGACACGCCTAGTCACGACGCCTGCACCGGTATGGATGGTTGCGTAAGTTTGTTCGACCCCAGGCAGATTTGATTCAGGATCGACGCGGCCTATTTCAACCAATTTTTCAGTATTAATCACGGCGGAATACGGCGTCAGTGGCACTGCGCCACCGGTATAGCCAGTACCGCCGCCACGAGGGATAATCGTCAACCCCAGCTTGATGCAACCCTGCACCAGATGACCGACTTCCTCTTCATTACACGGATACAACACCACAAACGGATATTCAACCCGCCAATCAGTGGCATCGGTGACATGGGAGACACGGGCAAAGCCGTCGAAACAGATATTATCTTTTCGGGTATGTTTGGATAACAACGCCAACGCTTTCCGCCGCATTTCCCAGGTGCGGTCGAAATGGGCTTCAAAGGCATTCACAGCCTGCTGCGCGGCTTCAAGCAACAATCGGACCCGTCTGGCCCGATCCGCATTTTCACTTTCATATTCGGAATGCCGTTTTTCCATCTGTCGAAGACGATGGCGTAACGCGCCCAGTAATGCCCGGCGGCGTTTGCTGTTATCAAGCAGATCATCCTCAAGGTAAGGATTACGCCGGACCGCCCAAATATCGCCCAGGACTTCAAAAAGCATCCTGGCGGAACGGCCGGTTATCCGTTCGCCACGCAGCGATTCTAAAATATCCCAGCTATCTTCACCCAGCAAACGGATGACGATTTCGCGGTCAGAAAAAGAGGTGTAGTTATAGGGAATTTCGCGTAGCCGTATCGGCGGCGCTTCGGAAAACAAGGCGGGGGAAGTTGAATTCACTAACATTCTGCGTACTGACGTGGTTGATAAAACCCATTGTAACACTCGCGAATGGGGCGAAAATACTGAAAGCCGTTTTTAGCGGATTCATGAGGATTCACCTTTCATAAATAATTTTGATTACTACCGCGTTTTCATGTTTAGTGTGTGCCAAGCGTAGAGACCTTGCAATGCAACGTCTGTACAAGATCCCATCCGCGTGGTGCAGGCACTGCTGTTGCCCGAGGCGTTTACCGTTTCGGCCGGAATGCCTTGGCGGAAATGCAAGTAAGCCGATGGCGTCATCACTGTCGAGGATACGGTCAGCGGCGACATCACCGAACTGCACCAGCTTGAAAGCATCACTTTTGCCGATGGTGTATTGGATATTAGCACCGGTCTGGCGCAACAATTGGCTTTAAGCGTTAACGATATTGAACTCGCCGAAGGCAATGGCAGTAACAAAAATGCCCTCTTTACCCTGAACCTTTCAGAAGCCCTCACCGGCGGCTCGGGCATCGACAAATTAACTGGCGGCAATGACGATGATCGCTTCATTTTTGCAGCAGGTGATTCAGGGGTAGGCAGCGGTAACGTCCCGCAACGCTGGAGCGTTGCCGGATGAATTCCCACGCTGGAGAGACTGTGAAAGTATTCGTAAATATACATTATTCACCACGAAGATCACGAAGGACACGAAGAAAATAATCAATTGGATCAACACATTAAAACTTCGTGTTCTTCGTGTCCTTCGTGGTTATCAGCTTTATGTCGAATACTTTCACAGTCTCTGGAGCGTGGGAACTAGCTGAAAAACTCGTTACAATAAAGCCATCCTTTTAACGGCTGGAGAAATGACAATGACGGCGACGGTTTCTGTTTTTATTGACCAACAACTTTACGAACAAGCGCAACATAAAGCGGCATTGGAACACCGTTCTGCTGCCGAACAAATTGAGTTTTGGGCAAAACTTGGGCGGGCTGCGCTAGATAACCCAGATTTGCCTATTAACTTTATTGCCCTATCGTTGTTATCCCTGATGGAACCATACGACGGCCTTGAGCCTTTTGTGCCAAGAAGCCAGTAAGCATGGGTTACAACGTGGTGCAAACACGCCGGTTTGCCCGTCTATGATAAAAAATTGCACGATAATGTTGTTGCCGATGTTGACCAAGCCATTGTCACGGTCGCCAACAATCCGGAAATTGGTGAGCGTAAAAAAGGCGACTTGGCTGATTTACGTGTTTACAAGCTCCGCAGCAACGGGCAACTCTATTTGTTGGGCTATACTGTAAGCGATGCTATTCAACTGGTCTATTTAGAATCTATCGGATCGCATGAAAACTTTTACCGTGATTTGAAACGCTAAAAGCAGCCGTGGACAAACCCACAAAAACTTGAAATTTTTATTCACACTCAGGAGTACTTATTATGGCGACTTATCTTGGTAAACCCAGCAACGATAATTTCAACGGCGGTATCGAAAACGATTGGATCAGTGGCATGGCAGGAAACGATTATTTGGACGGTGGCAGCGGCGACGACACCCTGTTGGGTGGTGAGGGTAACGACAATCTGATTGGCGGTCTTGGTAAGGATATTTTGGACGGCGGCGCTGATGACGACACCCTATACGGTAATGGCGGCGATGACCGTTTGGATGGCGGCGATGGCGTGGATAGAGTGATTTATGAAGCAGCCAGTGCAGGCATCATGGTAAGTTTGCTAACCGGCAAAGCCACGGGCGGGGACGGCAACGATACCCTGATAGGCATCGAAAATATCACCGGCAGCGCGTTCAACGATGTGCTTACCGGCAACAATTTTAATAACGACTTTACCGGTGGATTGGGTAACGACAGCTTGACCGGTGGCGACGGTAATGATCGTCTTTATGGTGGTGATGGCGACTTTGCTGATACCTTGGTAGGCGGCAACGGCAATGATTATGACTTAAATGGCGGCGGCGGTAATGATAGTTTGACGGGGGGTGATGGCAACGATAATTTGAGTGGCGAAAATGGCAATGACACCTTGGACGGCGGTTCTGGCAACGATTATCTTTATGGTCGGGAGGGCAATGATACGTTGACCGGTGGCGCTGATGACGACACCTTATACGGGGACGCTGGCGTTGACAATCTGAATGGCGGGGACGGCAATGATTATCTCTATGGCGGCGACAGTAACGACACCCTAATTGGGGGCGCCGGTGATGACAATTTCAACGGTGGTGCAGGTAACGATAACTTGGACGGTGGGGAGGGCCGGAACACGGTCTCCTACGATGCGGCTAAAGCCAAAGTCACCGTGAGCCTCTCGATAACCACGGCACAAAACACCCTAGGCGATGGCATAGACATTCTCAAAGCCTTTGATGCGTTGGTAGGCAGCGGCTTTAACGACACGCTCACTGGAAATTTAGCGGACAACAACCTTTCTGGTGAAGGCGGCAATGACACGCTGTATGGCGGCATCGGTAACGATAATCTTAGGGGGGGAGTGGGCGATGACACGCTGTTTGGTGAGGAAGGTAGCGATACTATTTATAGTGACACCGGCAATGATAATCTGGACGGTGGCGGCGGTAACGATTATCTGGTTGGCGGCGACGGAAAAGATAGCCTGGACGGCGGCAGCGGTAACGATAGTTTATATGGCGAAGTGGGTGACGATAGCCTGAATGGGGGCGATGGCAATGATGGCATTGATGGCGGAGTGGGTAACGATACCCTAAGCAGTGGGACGGGTGATGATAATTTGAACGGTGGTGCAGGCAACGATATTTTAAAGGGTGGGGACGGTTGGGACCGCGCCTCTTACCAAGATGCCAGCGCCAGAGTGACGGTAAACCTGGCAACACAGCAAAGCACTGGCGGGGCGGGGCTTGATACCTTAACCAGTATTGAAGAACTGATAGGCAGCGGTTTCAACGATGAATTGATCGGCGACCAGGAAGATAATAATTTCATCGGTTTAGCGGGTGACGATACGATCTCTGGCGGGGCGGGTAACGATAATCTGCATGGCGATGGCTGGGATTCGCAAGGCGGCAACGACATCCTGAATGGCGAAGACGGCAATGACAGCCTGACGGGTTATGACGGCAATGACCTATTGCAAGGCGGCAAGGGTAACGATTATCTTAGCGGTGGCAATGGCGATGACACGTTAGAGGGCGGCGCGGCTGACGACAATATCAATGGTGAAGAGGGCATTGATACGATTTCTTATGCTAATGCAAACGCCGGGGTCAGGGTAAATTTGAGCTTGGATTGGCAGAACACTTGGGGGGCGGGCAACGATTACCTCGGCAATATTGAAAATCTGACCGGCAGCCGCTTTAACGACATCCTGCTAGGCAATTCCATTAGCAACAGCCCAAATGGCAATGCCACCGACAATATCCTAAACGGTGGCGACGGCATTGATACCGTTTCTTATTTCAACGCGATAGCAGCTGTTACCGCCAATCTGGCAGACGGTAATGCCAGCAGTGCTGAAGAAAACGATACCATCATCAATTTTGAAAACCTGACCGGTAGCCGTTTTGATGACACCCTGACCGGCGACAATGGCAATAACACGTTAAACGGCGAAGACGGTAATGATACCCTGGATGGTGGAGACGGCACAGACACTGCCTCTTACTTCAGTGCCACAGCCGCAATCACGGCGAATCTGATAACCGGCACAAGCACAGGTGCCGGCGTTGACATTTTGAGCAATTTTGAAAATCTTGTCGGCGGTTTGTTTAACGACAAACTCACCGGCGATAGCGGCAATAATCTCATAAACGGCGGGGACGGCAACGATACCTTAGACGGCGGGCTTGGCGCTGACACGGCAGCCTATACCGATGCCAACGCAGGTGTAACAGTGAGCATAAGCCTGACTGCCGCGCAAATTACTGGCGGCGCGGGCATTGATACCCTAAGCAATTTTGAACACCTGACCGGCAGCCAGTTTGACGACATCCTGTCAGGCAACAAAGGCAATAATACCCTCAATGGCGGCGTGGGCATTGACACACTGTCCTATCTCAATGCGGCAGCCGGCATCAACGCCAATTTGAAAACAGGCAATGCCAGCGGCGGCGCGGGTACGGACAGCTTGAATAATTTTGAAAACCTTACCGGCAGCAACTTCAACGATGTACTTACAGGCAATGACGGTAACAATATTATCAAAGGCGCCAACGGCAATGACACCCTGAACGGGGGGCTAGGCATTGATACCTTAGCCTACCTAGGTGCGGCAACAGCGGTCACGGCCAACCTCTCAACCGGCACAGCCAATGGCGTAGGCAATGACACGTTGAGCGGTTTTGAAAATCTTACCGGCAGCATTTTTAATGACTCACTCACCGGCGATAACAACAATAACACGCTAAGTGGAGAAGCGGGCGATGATAAGCTGGACGGCGGAACTGGGACAGACACGGTGTCTTATTTCAGCGCCCGTGGCGGCATAACGGTAAATTTAAGCTCAACTACCGCGCAAATTACCGGCGGTGCTGGCACAGACACCCTCAGCAACTTTGAAAACCTGATCGGTAGTTTGTTCAGCGATACCCTGTCAGGCAACAATAGCAACAACACCATCAATGGCGCAGAGGGTAACGATACCCTATCGTACCTTAATGCAAACGCCGCAGTAACCGCAAACCTAGCCACCGGTAAATCCAGTAGTGGTGCAAGTGCTGATAACTTCAGTAATTTCGAAAACCTCACCGGCAGTAACTTCGATGACACGCTAATTGGCGATAACTCAAATAATGTCCTGACTGGCGCGGGTGGTAAAGATGATCTGGATGGCGGACTCGGCATTGACACCGCGGCCTATCTCAACGCTACCGCCGCTGTCACCGTCAATCTCACCACGGGCAGTGCTACCGGCAATGGCAATGACACCTTGGCTAATATTGAGAATATTACCGGTAGCGATTTTAACGATAACCTTACCGGAAACACAGGGGGCAACGTCCTGAATGGGGGTAACGGCAACGACGTTCTGGATGGCGACCTTGGCAATGACATTCTATTTGGCGGTATGGGTAACGACACCCTTAATGGCGGTTTCGGCAATGACCTATTAAATGGTGGCAACGGTAATGATACCTTTGATGGTGGTGCGGATACCGATCGCCTTGTTTATACCAGCACCGCGCTAACGGGTAGCGGCAATATAGACTTAGACGCGCAAGGTATAGATACCCTCTTAAACGGCGTTGGTGACAAAATTGATTTCTCCAACGATATTGAAAACCTGCTGCAAATAGAAGGGCTCAGTCTTTCAGCATTGCCTGATAACATCGCATTAAGCACCTCGATCAATGCCACCAATGACATCGCTTTCAATGGCACGGTCATACAAATTGATCTAAACAACGATGAAGTATTTAAAGCGGCTGATGACTTCCAAATCGGACTCACCGGCGTGGCTTCAGTAAGGTACGATGCCGCTGGTGATTATTTCACTTTAGCTTAGGACTGTGTACAAAACAACTTCGTCAAGTTGTTTT
>JAUYEP010000398.1 GCA_030689765.1 Methylovulum sp. | reverse complement strand
GGGAGTAAAATGGCTTCAGCCATTTTTTCAACGGCTAAAGCCGTTGAACTCCGGCACACAGTTTGATAGGGGGGTGAGTAATTACCAATACTTTAATAAAAGGAAAACATGTTAGACCCTCGTTTATTTAGAACGGAACTTGATTTTGTTAAACAACAACTCGCCCGTCGTTCGTATCATTTTAATGCTGAGTTTTATGCCGAACTGGAAGCCAGGCGCAAAGATAGCCAAGTCAAAACCCAAGAATTGCAGAACGAGCGTAATAGCCGTTCCAAAGCGATTGGTCAGGCTAAGGCGAAAGGCGAAGATGTGCAGCCGCTGTTGGATCAGGTTCAGCATTTAGGCGATGAGCTTAAAGCGGCGGAAACGGCGTTGGCTGATATTCAGGCCGAGATGATTGCATTGATGGAAGGCATTCCAAATATTCTCGATGAATCCGTACCGGACGGTAAAAACGAGGAATCTAATGTTGAAATCAGCCGCTGGGGTGAGGTGCCGACGTTTGATTTTACCGCTAAAGACCATGTGGATTTAGGGGCAAACAAAGGCTTGGATTTTGAGCTGGGCGCGAAAATAGCGGGCGCGCGGTTTGTCGTTTTAAACGGAACATTGGCAAGGCTACAACGTGCGCTTATCCAGTTAATGCTGGATACGCATACCAGTGAACATGGTTATAGCGAAACTTATGTGCCTTATTTGGTTAATGCGGACAGTTTGCGGGGAACTGGGCAATTGCCTAAGTTTGAGGCCGATTTGTTTAAAGCCTCTGATGATCCGGCTTTATATCTGATTCCTACGGCGGAAGTTCCTGTCACCAATATTGTCAGGGACGTCATTGTTGATGCCAAGGATCTGCCGCTCAAGTTTGTTTGCCATAGCCCCTGTTTCCGTAGTGAAGCCGGCGCTTATGGGCGCGATGTTCGGGGCATGATACGCCAGCATCAATTTGAAAAAGTCGAGATTGTGCAAATCGTCAAACCTGAAGATTCAGCCCAGGCGCATGAAGAACTGACGGCCCATGCCGAACGCATTTTGCAAAAACTAAATCTGCCTTACCGTAAAATGTTGCTATGTGCTGGCGACACCGGTTTTTCATCAGCTAAAACTTACGATCTTGAAGTGTGGTTGCCAGGGCAAAGCGCTTATCGGGAAATATCGTCATGCAGTAATTTCAAGGACTTCCAGGCGCGGCGTTTACAGGCGCGTTGGCGTAATCCAGAAACCGGCAAGCCCGAGTTGGTGCATACCCTGAATGGCTCCGGCTTGGCGGCAGGCAGGACGTTGATAGCGGTTATGGAAAATTATCAGGATGCGGACGGAGGTATCCGTATTCCTGACGCATTATTGCCTTATATGGGTGGTTTGAAGGTAATTGGGTAGGTTTTCATGCCGGATCGGGAGTGCCCTATTCGTCCACAACAATCAGGAGTAAACGCTAGATGTTCAAGATATTCAAATGGTTAGTTTTATCCATCATGCTATCACTGGGCGTGAGTGTGCAGGCCGAAGGGCCAACGGTTCAGCAAGCTGCTGAACAAGGCGATGCCAAAGCGCAAGCCAAAATGGGGGCGATGTATTTATTGGGTAGCGGCATCGAAAAAGACGGGCAAAAAGCGGCGGAGTGGATGTTAAAGGCCGCCAATCAAGGTTATCTTGAAGCGCAAGTGATTATGGCGGCACTGTTTGATCGCGGCTTAGGTGTAAAAAGTGACGTTAAAATGGCAACCCAGTGGTATGAAAAAGCGGCTGCACAGGGTCATACGCCGTCACTGGCTATTTTAGGCAGAAATCCTGCTGCTAAAGGTAGTGTGGCTTTTAATTACCAAGCCATGCGTTTAAGTGCGTCGAAACAAATCCCAACCGAATATGCTAAAAAAATCTTACTGACACCTAGCAAATGACTATAACTACACGTTTTGCCCCAAGCCCTACCGGTTATCTGCATGTCGGCGGTGCGCGTACCGCCTTGTTTTCTTGGGCTTTTGCGCGTAAACACGGCGGCAAGTTTATTTTACGGATTGAAGACACCGATCTGGAGCGATCCACGCAGGAATCTGTTGATGCTATTTTGCAAGGCATGACCTGGCTGGGTCTGGAATACGATGAAGGGCCATTTTATCAAACGCAACGTTTTGATCGCTATAGGGAAGTGATCCAGCAATTATTGACGCAAGGCGATGCTTATTACTGTTATTGCAGCAAGGAAGAGCTGGAGCAGTTACGCGCCGAGCAAATGGTTAATAAGGAAAAGCCGCGCTATAACGGTCTGTGCCGTGATGGCGCACAAGTCATTGAGGGCAGGAAACCGGTTATACGCTTTAAAAATCCAGTCGATGGCGTGGTTACTATCCCTGATTTGGTTAAAGGTGAAATCGCCGTAGCCAATAAAGAGCTGGATGATTTGATTATTGCCCGGGCTGACGGTACGCCGACTTACAATTTAACAGTTGTTGTTGATGATATGGATATGGGGGTTACGCATGTGATCCGTGGTGATGACCATATCAATAATACGCCACGACAAATGAATATCCTGAAAGCCTTGGGTGCTGAATTGCCGAAATACGCGCACTTGCCGATGATATTGGGCGCCGATGGTGCGCGTCTGTCGAAGCGTCATGGCGCAGTGAGCGTTATGCAGTTTCGTGACGACGGCTATTTGCCGGAAGCCCTTTTGAATTATCTGGTGCGCCTGGGTTGGTCGCATGGTGATCAGGAGGTTTTTTCGATAGATGAAATGGTCGGGTATTTTGAGTTGGAAGATGTGAATGTTTCGGCATCGACGTTTAACATGGAAAAGCTGTTATGGCTGAATCACCAATACATCATGAATAGCGATCCTGCCCATGTTGCGAGGCATTTAAGCTGGCATATCGGGCAACTGGGAATAGATCCCGCAGATGGGCCGACTTTGATTGATGTGGTGAAGGCGCAACGGGAGCGTAGCAAAACTTTAGTTGAAATGGCTAATGCCAGCGTTTATTTTTATAAAGAATTTGATATGTATGATGAAAAAGCCGCAAAAAAGAATTTTACAATGGGTTCAGATATTGTTTTAGCGCGTTTGTATGATGAATTTGTTGCTGTAGATGATTGGCAAGATGAAGCATTGCATCACATTGTCGTAAATCTTGCGGAAGACATGGCGCTTAATTTGGGTAAGGTTGCCCAGCCCTTACGCGTTGCAGTCTGCGGTTCAGCGGTTTCACCTGCGATCGATGTTACCTTGGCGTTATTGGGGAAGGAAAAAACCTTGTCCAGAATACAACGGGCGATAGATTATAGCCGAAGCTTAAATTTAGTTGGACTTAGTGGATAAATACTGTAGAATGCCGCTTCTTTGCTGACGGGGCCATAGCTCAGCTGGGAGAGCGCTTGCATGGCATGCAAGAGGTCAGCGGTTCGATCCCGCTTGGCTCCACCAATAAACAAAATGCTTAGAGTTTAGTCCCCATCGTCTAGCGGCCTAGGACACTGCCCTTTCACGGCGGTAACAGGGGTTCGAACCCCCTTGGGGACGCCATCAATAATAAGGTTGCCACTTGGTAGCCTTTTTTTATGCCTATTACTTTTGAACGGTAAATTTTTAGCATATATTGGTTCTGGCGATTAAAAACTTTTAAAATGTGTTAGAATTATTTTCGTCACATAACTGTAATTAATGGTTATATCGGCGTTATTATAAAAAAAACAACTAGAGGATTATTGAATATGAAAAAAATCTTGCTTTCTTTATTGATTGCGTCTTTTGTGGGCGCTGTTTCAACTCCAGTATTGGCTGAGGGCGATGCGGGCAGAATTACCTATAAGCCTGTTGAAGCTATTGATATGGTTTCCGGTAAAATTAAAGTTGCCATTGATGCAATCACCAGTGGCTCAGATGGCGAAGCAGTTGCCGCACTTATTAAGAATGCGATGGATGCCAGCAAAGAAATCAATGCTAATGATAAAGTCGATATGGCCCGTTCAAAAGCTAATAACAAATTGAAAGCTGCACGCACCCATGCCAAAGAATCAGCTTTACAAGAAGCTGAACAAGAATTAAGAAATGCACAAAAAGGCTTTCAAGATTTGAAAAGTCTATTGTAAAAGCTATAAAAAACCATATCAGGAGGCCTTCATGGTTTCTTGGTATGGTTTTGCAGATTCATCGTTGCTTATTAACTATATCTAGCTAAATTGTGTAAAAACAAGGTAAGCTTCTCGGTATTATCTCCTGCCAGTGTTCCAAATCATCACATCACAATCCTACCCTTTATCGTAAAATCTAAATGACTTCAGTTAATACAGACAAGCTGTCCAGCGCGCGTTTTGCCCAGGCAACCGATGCATTTGTTGAAGTATTTACCGCTTCGGTTGGTTTTGATCAGCGTATGGCGCAGCAGGATATTCAGGGTTCTATTGCCCATGCTACGATGCTTGGCGCGTGCGGTATTTTGACCGGGCAAGAGCGTGATGCCATTATTTCCGGTTTGACGCAAATCAGCGAAGAAATAGCTAGGGGGGAATTTGTCTGGTCGGTAAAGCAGGAAGATGTACATATGAATATCGAAGCCAGGTTAACCGATATGATTGGTGTGGCTGGTAAAAAACTGCATACGGGGCGGTCACGTAATGACCAGGTCGCCACAGATATCCGTCTTTATCTACGGTCTGAGATCGGGCAAATCATGGGGCACATAACTCGGTTGCAAACTGCTATTTTAAACTTGGCTGAGCAACATGCTGATACAATCATGCCAGGTTTTACACATTTGCAAGTCGCCCAGCCGATTACCTTCGGGCATCATCTCATGGCGTGGTTTGAGATGTTAAGTCGTGATCAGGAGCGTCTGCAGGATTGTACCAAACGCATTAATGTCATGCCGTTGGGTGCCGCGGCATTGGCGGGTACCAGTTATCCCATAGACCGTAACCTGACAGCGGAGTTGCTTGGTTTCAGCGGGCCTTCGGCAAACTCCCTAGATTCGGTGAGTGATAGGGATTTTGCCATTGAATTTACCGCAGCGGCTAGCTTGATCATGATGCATTTATCACGTTTTTCGGAAGAATTGGTTTTGTGGTCTAGTGCGCAGTTTGATTTTATCGATATGCCTGATGCTTTCTGCACAGGATCGTCAATTATGCCGCAAAAGAAAAATCCAGATGTGCCTGAGCTGGTGCGCGGAAAATCCGGCAGGGTAGCCGGGCATTTAATGTCGTTGCTGATGCTGATGAAAAGTCAGCCGTTGGCTTATAACAAGGATAATCAGGAAGACAAGGAGCCTTTGTTTGATACGGTTGATACCTTAATCAATTGTCTGCGCGCTTATGCGGATATGGTTCCGCATATCAGTGCCAAAAAAGAAAATATGTATGATTCTGCAAAACGCGGTTTTGCTACGGCGACCGATTTGGCTGATTATCTTGTGCGTAAAGGCATGGCCTTTCGTGATGCTCATGAGGTTGTGGGTCAGGCCGTGCGTTTAGGGCTGGAGAGCGGGCGTGATTTGTCAGAACTTTCGTTAGCAGAATTGCAGCAATTTTCAGTTTTGATAGCTGTGGATGTTTTTAATTATCTGACCTTGGAAGGATCTGTTGCAGCACGCAAACATGTGGGTGGAACGGCTCCCGATACGGTAAGAAATGCCATTTCTTCTGCACGAAAGAGGCTGTTGGCATGATGTTGCAACGTCTTTATAAAAATATTACCTTTTTCAACTACGATAGGTAAGCGTACAAATGACTGATTGGACTTCTGGTTATATAGCTGATATTGGTTATACCTATGGTTATTATCAAGAGCTTAACCCTCT